>JAJRVC010000435.1 GCA_024277475.1 Deltaproteobacteria bacterium | reverse complement strand
ACGATGCGCCGGTGCTCACCTGCCCGGGGCGGGAATTTCCTGTTGAAACCCGTTATGCCGGCCGCCACACTCCCACTAAATCCATTGATATTCTCTGTGATGTGGTGCTTTCCGCGGCCCGTGATGAGTCGGGCAGTATCCTGGTTTTTTTACCCGGCGCATCCGAGATACGTCAGGTGATGCAGCGGCTTGAGAAGGCCCGGCCGGGACCGCAATGGATCATTGCCCCACTTTTCGGTAACCTGACGCATAGCGCCCAGAATCAAGCTATTGCGCCGGCACCCGCCGGACGGCGCAAGATCGTGCTGGCCACTTCCATTGCCGAAACCAGCCTGACCATCGAGGACATCCGGGTGGTGGTGGACAGCGGTTTACAGCGGGTGCCGCGTTTTGAAATGCGCAGCGGCCTGACCCGGCTGGTCACGGTTTCTGTGTCACGGGCATCAGCCGATCAGCGGCGGGGGCGGGCCGGACGGATCGGTCCCGGAGTCTGTCTGCGCCTGTGGTCCCGAGATATGAACCACACACTGATCCCGGCGCACCGGCCTGAAATTCTGGAAGCCGACCTGGCCGGTCTGGTTCTCGAACTGGCTTTCTGGGGTGTGGATAATCCGGGTAAGCTGAAATGGCTCGATCCGCCACCCCAGGCCGCTTTTGACAGCGCCCGCGACCTTCTCCGGTCCCTCGGCGCTCTGGATCTTGACTGCGGCATTACCGATCACGGCCGGCAGATGGCCGCCCTGCCGATGCACCCAAGACTGGCCCACATGCTGGTTGCAGCGGATCATCTCGGGTACGGAGGAATGGCTTGCGATCTGGCGGCCCTGCTCGGCGAACGCGATGTGGTTCGCTTTGACCCCGGCCAAGCGGATGCAGACATGCGTATCCGGCTGGATCAGGTTCAGGCCTTGCGGCACAAACGACCCCTGACCCGTCAGGGCGCGTCCATCGATCATTCCGCCCTCCGCCGGGTAATTCGTGCGGCGGATCAACTGCGCCGACAGATGGACTGCAAAGCCGGCGGCGGTGATACTGTGCCCATCGGCCGGTTATTGGGCTGGGCTTATCCGGATCGAATCGCCCGACGCCGCCCGGGTGTACGGGGGAAATTCCTGTTAACCAACGGCCGCGGCGCCTATCTTGATCCTGCTGCTCCACTGGCGGCCGAGGAATTTCTTGTAGCGGTTGAACTGGATGGTGAGCGCCGCGAAGCGCGAATTTTCAGGGCCGCGGCTTACAGCTTGGAGATTCTTTTGGAACAGTTCGCGGAGCAGCTCCACTGGACGGAAGCAGTGGACTGGGATCCCGATCGTCTGGCTGTCGCCGCGCGGCGCGATTTAAAACTGGGTGCCCTTACACTGCGCAGCGACCCGCTTTCCGCACCCGATTCTCAACAGATCTTGAAGGCGCTGCTCAAAGGTATCCGCAAACAGGGGCTTGATTGTCTGCCATGGACCCGGTCCCTGAAACGCTGGCAGGAACGCGTTTGCTTTTTACGACGGATTTCAGAAAATGAGCAGCAGTGGCCCGATGTCACCAATGAGGGTCTGGAGTCGCATCTGATGCAGTGGCTGGCACCCTATCTGACCGGAATGACCCGGCTGCGTGACCTGGCCCGAGTCGAGCTTAAAGCTGCGTTATTCAGTATGCTGCTCCATCGGCAGCATCAACTGCTTGACGAACTGGCCCCCACCCACCTGACCGTGCCGAGCGGTTCGCGGATTCCCATTGACTATTCGGCCGATATACCGGTGCTGGCAGTACGTCTGCAGGAGATGTTCGGCCCGGCCCAAACACCTTCTGTGGCCGGAGGCCGGCAGCCATTGCTGATTCATCTGCTTTCGCCGGCCGGTCGGCCGGTGCAGATCACCCGCGATCTGGCGGGATTCTGGCAGTCAGGCTATCACGAGGTGAAAAGAGAACTAAAAGGGCGCTACCCAAAACATTATTGGCCGGACGATCCCCTTCAAGCCCGGCCCACCGCACGGGTCAGACCGAAAGGTAAAAAGCCGGGTCCATAGGGCCCGGCTTTGGTTCACCCCTCAGGGATGATAGAGGTGATTGCTTATACCAGCCGTTTTCCCCGCTTTCGCTTCGCTTTAGACGGGATCTTCGACAGGTGTCAGCCCCGCACCAGTCAAATAAACGGCCGGTCTGATCAAGAAAGAAACTCTGAAAAAGCGAATATCAAATGACGAATAATATTTATTATAAAATCAAACCCTTAACAGCCAAACAAGCCAATACAGCTTAATGTAGTTTCATATAAGGTTTCAGATGTCAGGGAGTTGAGGTGCTAAATCCAGAAACCTGAACGCTGACACCTCACGTTCCTTACAACATGTTGTCGGAAAAAACTCCCTAAGGGCCTAAAACATGTCCCTTGAATATCATTGGGAAAGATGCGTTTATTTCAGTTTGATGCCATTGTCCCGGGCGGCATCTTTAATGTGGTCGACAAAGATTTGGGCAAAGGCGTCATTGGAACCCAAACCTTCGAGTACGGGGACGACATCAAAGCCTTGTTTGGTCAGAATAGTTTTCCACGAATCTTCCCCGGCACCGGCCATATCATTAACGGCGTGGTCGCCGGCGACAATCATAAACGGTTTTAACACAATTTTTCCGGAGTCAAAACGGGACAGATAACGGGCAATATCCCCGATTAGCGGAAAACCTTCCACGGAACCGACATAAGTCACCACATCCGGGTAGAGCTCCCGCATCTTTTTGGCGGCTTCCATGTAAATTCCACTTGACCAGTGCTCGTTGCCATGGCCCATGTAGACCAGTATGGCATCATTTTTTCGGGCCAGTTCGACATCGCCGGCCAGTGTTTTTAAGGCTTTTTCCAGATCCTTATGATAATCATATTTATCGCCGTAACCTCCCAGAGCAGGCCTTCCCATGACCACTTTATCAAAGGGCATCCATTTTTCCTTGAGCGTTTTTATGGACGCAAAGGCATTGACGTAGGAGCTTAAATCCAGCGCCTGCTCCATGAAGAAAATATGGGTGGGCTGCACGATGATGTTGCGGTAGCCTTCCTCCCTTAGATCCCCGATGGTGGCAATGATGTTTTTGACATAAAGAACCTCCTCGGGGATACCCTGATCCAGCCATTTTTGCGCATTCGCCTGTCGTTTCTTCCAGATGGAACGAATGATGTTGGAGGTGAACGTCATCTTTACCGGAACAGCCGGAAACGCCTTTTTGATCTGATCCTGGATATTGGTGATGGAGGCGACGGCCGACGGCACGGTGGTGCCGAAACTGGCCAGAATGATGGCCACACTTGTGTCATGTTTCGACGTCTGACTACCGGCTAGAAGTGATGGAGTATTCCCACTGACTATAATAATACCTGCAAATGCAATCAATAAAACTTTTTTGATCATTTTAAACCTCCTTTTGTTCGTTAAATTAGGGTAAACCATAGAAAATAAAAAAAGCCCTTCAAACTGAAATAAGTTTGAAGGGCTGCACCCAGTTTACTTAACCCTTTTATTTTTTATTTAACCATTTTCTCTGTCTATTCGCAGAGGTCTGGTTATGTTTTAAGGCAGGTCTTCTGGCTCCCCCGCCCTTTTCACAGCCTTCCCATTCCGATCAATCGAAACAGTGGCGTACTACGGCGAAAAGGGTTCTCCAGACGATAAAATGCAGCTGG
The DNA here is from genome assembly GCA_024277475.1 of Deltaproteobacteria bacterium. The sequence goes on along the minus strand of JAJRVC010000435.1, from coordinate 17,029 downwards.
AGCGGGGTTACAGCAGCGGGACCGCTCCCGATTCTCACGGGATTCCCTATTAAGCTTGCGCACCCTGTACTCTCGTTAATTAAAAAGTCTCTATTTGTCAAGAGATTTAATTTAAGGTGTGAAATCAGGCATAAACGGTTTTATATAACGGTTTTATATAAAGGGGAGGATAAGCGTTTACGGGTTCAAAGCCTCAGACGTTCCATTCTCGTCCCCGGACTGCGTTGGGATGCGTATTTACGAAAAAAGTGTCAGCTTCGCAGGACTAAGGGCTCACTCAAAAATAAATTTACATTTTGGACGCCGATCCATCCCGTCCGGCTGCGTTGCGGAAGCTCGAAATGTGTTTGATATTTCTGTGCTTCCACGTCTTGCCGACCGGGCACCTCAACTTCTAAAATTGGGCAAATTTTTTGAATCACGGATAGCGACTCCCCTGCCTTTATGCGAGGATTTTCTTAACCCTTCCCACCTGGCTATCAGTCAACCGTACCTTGATGCCATGAGGATGACGAGGCGATTTGGTCAAAATATCCTTTACAACACCCCGGGTTAGTCTCCCCGTGTGCTGGTCCTTTTTCAGCACGATATCGACTTCAACTCCGGATTTTATATCTTTCCGGTTTTTTCCATCCACTGGAAACACTCCTCTTTACTCCAATGTTGCAACGTTAGATCCTTATCAACTCCGGGTTTCCACAAAACGCTTCAGTGCATCTTCCTCACTCAACGCTTCTATGAGACGGTCCAGTTCCGTTTTGCTATTGTAAGGCGCAATGCCGACCCGCACCAGTCCACCTCGATCCAAAAGCCCCAGCTTTTCAACCAGGCGAATGGCATAGAAATGACCACCCCAGACAAACAGCCCCCTGTTTCCCAGGTATTTAGCAACCTGATCGGCGGTGTATCCCTCGTAAGTAAAAGAAACGGTGGAGGTGCGAGGATGTCCCGGGGCCGGACCATAAAGGGTTGCTTTGGAAATATTGGATGTGATGGCCTCGATTAAATACTCGGTCAGTGCCATTTCGTAGTTTTCAAAGGCCCGCAGCCCGGACAGGATCTGAGTCCTCCGGTTTTTTTTCAAATCCCCGCTTTGCTCATCAAATTCACTTTCAAATTTCAGGCCGATGTCCGCAATAAATTCCACCGCCGCGGCCGCACCGGCAATTCCTTCGTGGGAGAGGGTGCCGGTTTCAATCATAAACGGCGGAGACTGGTGCTGGATTCGAAGATTTAGGGGGTTCAGCCGGCTCAGTACCTCTTTTTTAGCATACATCACCCCGATGTGGGGTCCGAAAAATTTATAGGCGGAGCACAAAAGAAAATCCGCATCCAGTTTTTTTACATCGAGGGGGCCGTGGGCCGCATAATGAACGGCATCCACCACCACAATTGCACCGATTTCATGAGACATCTGAATAATTTTTTGAACATCGCTGATGGTACCCACCCCATTACTGGCGTAATTTACTGCTACCACCTTCGGTTTTTTTAAAAGCTTGTTTTGGAGATCTTCCATATCGAGGGTACAGGTGTTGGTATCCATGGCGACATCTGCCACATCAATACCCCGGTCCTGTAACTGCAACCAGGGCCCCCGGTTGGCTTCGTGGTCCAATTCAGTGATCAGCACTGTATCCCCGGGCGTCAACTGCCGCACCAGGGCTTGCGCCAGAGTGAAATTCAGCGTGGTCATATTGGCACCGAAGACGACCTCGTCCCAACTGCAATTGAAAAAGTCGGCAAAGATGCCGCGTGCATCTCGAATCATGGCGGATGTGTTTTGCGCTGTTTCAAACTGATGCCCTACATTGGCGTTCATGTTGACAAAATAATGTTTTACGGCTGCAATCACGCATTCCGGCACCTGATAGCCGCCGGGGCCGTCAAGATAGCCGGCAGGGTAACCATTGACTTTTCTTTTTAGAGCTGGAAACTGTTTTCGTACGTATTGGGACAATTGATCATTCATTTGTAAATCCTTTTTTCCTTCAAAGTTCTAAATCGATGATTTATAAACCGTACAATTCCAGCAGGCATATCTGCCAGAGCAAAAATCAATATCGAATGGCACGTAGATCCCGCAGGTGCTCCGGAATAGTCTGCCGCATTTCCGGCTATTTCTTCGGCTACGCGATTGGGAACTGTAACCCCCACTGTGCGTTTATCATCAAAAAATCATTGTACATCCGTTAGTTATATCAAATGCAGATATCGAAGTGTCGCAATCGGCACAGCAGATTGCATCTCTGCCAACTCCCTTTACAAACTGTGAATGCTTATAATCCAACTTAGCTCTTATAGGACGTGCTCCGGAAAGAATCAAGACGCCTGCCGGCACAGCAGAAAATTGACAGCCTTCATGCTCATCACAATAGAACGTTCCTGATTTATGATTTCAATAAATGAAGTGAGAACCCCGCGATCCGGCTTGGAACGTGAACGCTTTGTCTCCAGGACAGTCACCCGCAGCGAAAGTGTATCGCCGGGACGAACGGGCTTTTTCCAGCGCAATTCGTCTACTCCCGGCGACCCGAGGCTGGCGATACCGGATAAATAGTGATCCACAAATAAGCGCATCATCAAGCCGGCAGTATGCCACCCACTGGCAATCAATCCACCGTAAATCGTATGCCTTGCGGCCTGAGGAACGGTATGAAAAATTTGTGGGTCGAAGCGCCGGGCGAACTCTATGATATCCGACTCTTCGACCGAAATGGTCCCGAATTCGTGAACCGATCCGGGCTCATAATCTTCGAAATAGCGGTTCTCAACCGGGACTTTGAAAGAATAATTGTTCATAGCGGAACTATGTCAAAAGCGGAAAAATGTGTCAAGCAGGAACCCTGAGAAACAGCGCATAATTGTAATGAAAATGCTTGGTCCTAAACACTGAATATGGAGTTTTATTCACAATTTTATCCAGTTTATTTCATAATATGAATAGCCCTCCCTACACCCAAATTACTTATCCTCCGAATATCATAATAAATTTTTGCAAACTGGAATATGGCACATATTTTGCTTTAATTGAAGTGCCTGGCCAACCATTTATGGATCAAATGGAATGCTTTTGTCATCAAGCACTTGCTTGAAATTTCTGTTTTACATAATGGTCAGGTCTTCTTTTGCATAGGGGGGGCGGATTTTCCGACTACGGCAGTTTTTTCTGGTGTTGTCTCGTCTGCTCCCCCTTAAGAGCCTCGGCAAAAATTAATTACTGTCGCTACCCTAAGGGCTCACTCAAAAATAACTTCACATTTTGGACGTCGATCCATCCCATCCCGCTGCGTTGCGGAAGCTCGAAATATACTTGATGTTCCTGTGCTTCCGCGCCTTGCGGGCCGGGCGCCTCAACTTCCAAAATTGTTAATTTATTTCTTCGTAAACCCTAAGCGGCCGGCTCATGGGAGCATAATAATTGGAATGCTGTAGATTATTGTAAGATTTGATATGGGAGCATTTTGGAATCCGCACGGTGGTGTGGTTGTGAACGACAAAACACTTTCAAAAAAAGAAGTGTCGCATTTAAAAAGAAAATGGTCGGTGAAGTCTCATATTTCTGTCAGCTCTGTTTTTAAATGGTGGAAAAAATTGAGAATGGTTATAGTTCTCTTTTCTCCACTGAAATGAACACATTTTTTGACTTTCTATTTTTCAAATGGTATTCATTACCGTCTGGAAACTCACCTCTTGATAGTCCCCGTAGCATTCATCTGCGATTTTAAGGTTTACCTTATCTGGCTACATGTTTAAGAAAATGAAGGTTTCAGGTTTTGATGTTCCCCGCATCCGGGGCTTGACATAAGAGGTTTTTAGCCATAATGTTGAGTGTTTATAAGTTAAATGGATACTTTTTTAGCCAATTGGTGTGCTAAAATTGCAGCATGCAGGGTTGTGCGGCAGATCGGTGCCGATCGCGTACCCATTGCCGGGCAAGCTGTAAGGCAAATAATCCAAAAGAAATCAAAGAGGTATAACGATGAAGATAGCATTTCCCACTCAGGAAAATAAGGGGATTGAGAGCCGGGTTTATGGCCATTTCGGCTCCGCACACTATTTTGTGGTTGTGGATACCGAGCAAGATTCAACCGAAATTATTGAAAATCCCGATCAGGATCACCTCCACGGCCACTGCCAGCCGATGAAGGCCCTGAACGGCCGGCGGGTGGACGCAGTGATCGTCGGTGGGATCGGCGGCGGTGCTTTGCGCAAGCTTTTAGTGGAAGGGGTTAAAGCTTATCGGGCAGCAGAGGGCTCAGTGCAGGACAATCTTGAACTGTTGACGGCCGGCAAACTGCCGCTGTTCACCCCGGACCAGACGTGTGCCGGGCATGGTATCGGAGACAGCTGTCCGCACTAATCTAACCCGGACAAAATGGTTTGGGGATATATTCACCCTCTTCCAATAACCTATCGTCAATTCTCAATATCCGGGGTAGGGTTTTTCGAAAGGAAAGTGAATAAAAACTGGACGTCAGGTTACCATGGTGCAATCCCGTGATTCAAACAGTACCAAAACCAAACAGGAGCTGAACGATCTGGCCGGACGTCTTGCATCCGGACAAACTACCATGACACTGGCCACCGCCAGAGGCGAGGTAGCTTGGGCTGTGCCGGTATACTATGTTTTTTTCAAAGCTGTATTCTATTTTTTGTCTGCCCCTGAATCCAGGCACATAAAAGAGGCCCTTGAAAACGGCCTGGCGTCTTCGGCAATATATGCATCCGGTTCGACCTGGCAGGAAATCCGAGGTCTTCAAATGAGCGGTAGCATCCAGGCCGTCGAGGGCAGGCTGGAGGCATTTCAGGTGCTGCACGTGTACCTTAAAAAATTTCCTTTTACCAAAGAATTTTTCAAAAAAGATACATCTATGGATCCGCAAAATTTTTGGAAGCGCTTCGGCGTTAAACTTTACCGGTTCAAGCCCTCCTTAGTGTACTATCTGGACAACCGGATTCGATTCGCTTTCAGAGAGGAAGTAACCTTAGGCCCTTAAGGCCCACTCAAAAATAACTTCACATTTTGGACGTCGATCCATCCCGTCCGGCTACGTTGTGGAAGCTCGAAATATGCTTGATATTCCTGTGCTTCCGCGTTTTGCCGGCCGGGCGCCTCAACTCCCGAAATTATGAATTTATTTCTTCGTAAACTCTTTGCATCGATTTTCTGACAACATGCTGTATGGCAAACAGTTTTGTTTTGTGTCTTTGGGGCCATTTCCCGGTTTATCCGCGAAAGACAAAGAAATTAAGGAGAAAAGATATGAGCTGGTTTGGAAAACTAACGCTGGGGTCATTGGGTCTTATTTTCGGCGGACCTCTTGGAGCTGTTGCCGGTGCGGCTTTGGGACACCTTCTGATTGATAATAAGGGTGATTTTGTCAATCAGACAATAAGACCCACGCAGCGGCTTCAATTCAGGACAACCGAAAAGACCCAGGCCGCCTATTTCATCAGTTTATTTTCAATCATGGGCAAACTTTCCAAGATCGATGGCGTGGTCACCGGGGATGAAATTGCAGTTGTACAAGATTTCATCAGCAATTTGCCTATAGGGGAAGGAGAAAAACAATTTGCCAGGCAGGTTTTTAACGAGGCAAGAGAGTCCCAATACTCAATCGAAGATTTTGCAATGCAATTGTACCAAGCGGTTAAAACCCAACCTACGCTGCTCCTGTCTTTTCTTGACCTTCTCTTCAAAATTGCAGCAGCGGACGGTACACTTCACCCCGCAGAAGAAAATTCTCTGAAGAGTGTAAAAGATATTTTTAAAATCAGCGACGGGCAATTTGAAAATATTAAGGCCATCTACTTCAAGGATTTTGATAAATATTACAAAATCCTGCACTGTACACCCGAGTCTTCTAATCAGGAAATTAAGTCCAGTTACAAAAAACTCGTGAAGGATTTTCATCCCGACACGATTGTTTCTAAAGGACTCCCGGAGGAATTTATAGACTTTGCCTCCAACCGCTTTCGTGAAATTAAAGAGAGCTATGACAAAATCAGACAGGAACGGGGCTTTTGAACTATTACAAAAAAATGAAGGACAGTATTTGATGCTTGATATCGTAAAACGGTTTTTCAGCAAAACTACAGCCGAGACGTCTAAAAATGTGGGACAGGAAACAGAGCACGATGTGCGTGTTGCTGCCTGTGCGCTATTTGTAGAGATGGCACGCATAGACGAAAAATTTACCGAAGCGGAGATGAGTGTGATTCTTTCCATTCTGCAAAAAAGATATAATTTGTCCCGGGAGCACGCTGACGCCCTGATGGCGGAAGCCGATAAGGAACTGGACAAAAGTGTGGACCTCTGGCAGTTTGCCCGACTGATCAATGAAAATTATTCCACAGACGAAAAAATCGAGATTATCGAAATCCTCTGGCGGATGGTGTTTGTAGACGGGAAAATGGACAGGTACGAGCACTACCTGATGAACAAGCTTAAAAACTTATTGCGTCTCTCCCACGACCAACTGATCGCCATAAAGCTTAAGGTCCTTCATTCTACCCCATAGTTGCACTAATAGGGTCTACCCGATGATGAAAGAGCTAAAAATACAGCAAACGATCAGCTGACCTTAAAACCGCTATGGAAATGATGGATTGTCTGGACGGGACCGATCAGATCCCAAACAAAGGAATAGGATAATTTTTATGCCGAACCTATTGATTCGGGACGGAATTATTATTGATGGTACCGGCGCTGAAGGATTCAGGGGTTCCGTATATGTCGTCGGAGATAGGATAGAAGCGGTCATTCCAGCAAATGCGGCGGAAACCGATGATATCGAAAGTGCAGGGATTTGCGATATCATCGATGCTGAAGGGCTGGTAATAGCTCCCGGTTTTATCGATTGCCACAGTCATTTCGACTGGGTGTTGCCGTTGCACCATCATCAGGAATTTCTCTTTCCCTTAATCGAGCAGGGGATCACGACGGTGGTCACGGGAAACTGCGGGTTCTCTCCGGCACCGATTTCCGAAGACAGCAAGGAACTTGTCCGTAATTTTTCCGATATTCTGGTTGCAGAGCCGTTTTCTTATAATTGGGAAGGAATGGGCGGATTTTTAGATTATTTGGATTCGACCGGTGGACTTCTGTTCAACAATGCCCAACTCGTTGGACACGGTGCTGTTCACCTGGAGGCTGTTCAGGACATCAAGCGACGGCCCGGTCCCGCTGAATCGGCCCAAATGATTAGCCGGCTTGGCGAGGCTTTTGACAGCGGTGCCTTCGGTCTGTCTTTTGGCTTGATGTATCCGCCGGGACTTTTTTCCACCAGGGACGATCTGATGGTGATGGCCCGGGCCGCATCCGACAGCGGCCGCATTTTAACCGTGCATATGAGAGCGCTGTCAAAGTATTCCGGTTCTTATCCGATTATTCCTTTTATAGACAAGCCACATAATTTGAAGGCCTTGGACGAGATACTTTCCATCGGACTCGAAACCGGGGTCAGGTTGCAGATATCTCATTTTATCTTTGCCGGCCGAAAGAGCTGGCCGACAGCCCCAAAAGCGGTCAAAATGGTTGAAGAAACGAAAGAGAAGGGGCTTGAAGTGATGTGGGACATTTATCCGTATTTTTGCGGAAACAGCTATCTCACTGTTTTCCTGCCGGCCTGGTTTGTCGAGAACCTGGAGTATAACCTTGAAAATCACAGGGCAATCAGGAAGCTCAAGCTTGAGCTGAACATAGCAAGATTTCTTGTGGGGCTCAGCATGTCCGACATCCAGATCATGGATGCGGGCTATCCTGCCGGCGAAAAGTATAACCAGTTGAATTTGGTTGAAATTGCAAGACAAGAGGGAATCGATCCGGTGGAAGCCATGCTGAAGATCATTAAAGAAAGCCACGGCAAAGCATTGCAGCTCACTTACGGATACAGCGGAGATGACAATAATGAGCAGCTTATTGAAAAATTAATGGCAAACAAGCTCTGCCTGTTTGAAACCGACGCCATTTTGAGATCAAGCGGGTTCCCCAACCCGGCTTCATATGGTGCTTTCCCGCGCATACTCGGCAGATTCGTCAGGGATAAAAAAATACTGAGACTGGGTGACGCCATAAGCAGGATGAGTGGTAAGACCGCACGCTGGATGGGGATTACGGAAAGGGGAGAAATTAATCCCGGCTACTTTGCCGATCTCGTTCTTTTCAACCCGGACACCATAGCGGATAATACGACTGTCAAAGAAACAGCCAAACGCCCCACAGGGATCGAGAAGGTTTTTATCAACGGTGTACTTGTCGTTGAAGAAGGAAGCTATCTCAGGGACAAAAAATACGGCAGGGTGTTGAGGGCTCATTAATAGTAGAACTATTACTCTCAAATGAGGAGAAAAAATGTCAAACATACAATTACTTTCCTTTCACGACTGGCTGGTCGGTCTGCGCCATGAATTACACCAGATTCCGGAGCTTGGTTACAAAGAAGAAAAAACTGCGGCAAAAATCTGCCGGGTTTTGGATGAACTGGGAATCCCTTATCAAACGGGCGTGGGAAAAACAGGTGTCGTCGCCAGAGTCAAATCTCAAAAAAAAGGGCCGGTGGTAGCCTTTCGGGCAGACATGGATGCCCTGCCGCTGGAAGAATCCAATGATGTCTCCTATAAATCGCTGCATCCGGGGCTTATGCATGCCTGCGGTCATGACGGACATGTGACTGTCGCCCTGGGAATCATCCGCCGGCTGCAGGAACAGAACTGGCCGCAGAACGGTTGCGGTGAAATTCTTTTCTTTTTCCAACCCGCGGAAGAAGGCGGTGCGGGAGCAAAAGCCATGCTGGATACGGGCCTGTTTGACACTGAGCCGGTAGCGGCTATTTTTGCAGGACACATGAATCCGGAGTTGCCGGTTGGCCAGGTGGAGTTAATTTTTGGAACCGCACATGCGGCCACCAATACCCTGCGGATCAGGATAAAAGGCAAAGGCGGTCATGGGGCCTCTCCCCACCTGTGCATCGACCCGATTGTCGCGGGTGCCCATCTGGTTACCCAGCTGCAGGTATTTGCCAGCCGCAATCTTGCGCCGCTGGACAGTGCTGTCCTGACCATCGGTGAATTTCACGCCGGAACCAAAGAAAACATTATCCCGGAAGAGGCACACCTTCTCGGCACCCTGCGAACTCTGTCGCCGGAGGTAAGGACACTGGCCATCCGGCGGATTGAAGAAATGGTCAGGGGGTTGGATCTCGCATTTGGTGTCACTACGATCTTTGAAAATATCGAAGGATATCCGCCCCAGGCCAATCATACCGGACTTGTAGAATTTATAAAATCATGTACAGAGGACGTTCTGGGCACCGCTGCTGTCCAGATCAGCAGTCCCCGAATGGGCGCGGAGGATTTTTCCTATTTTTGCCAAAAATGGCCGGGAGCCATGTTTGGACTCGGTTGTCATGATCCGGTTAAAGGATTCCAGTTTCCGCTGCATTCATCCCATTTTGATATGGATGAAACAGTACTGGATGTAGGCGTCACGCTTTTTGCACACGCCCTGGTTCGGTTTCTTGAAAAGGAAAGCTCGGAGGTTTGATATTTTAAAAGCCATTGTGCCTGTTGGCAGAGTCTGTGGTCCGTTGCAATTGAAACGAATTCGTGCTGCTATCCCTTACGCCACCCGCGCAAACCCCAGTAGAGTGATATCAGGGCCATGGTGGTGATGCCGGCCGAAATAAGACCTGTAGCGACAATGCCGCCGGCCAGCCAGATCGGTCCGCCGATTAAAGCACCGAGGATCCTTCCCAGGCCGGCGGCTGCAAAGAAGCTGGCAATTACCGTAGCCCGCATTTCAGGCTGCAATTAGGTACACAAGGCGACGCTGGAAATGATTGTAAACTCGAAGATTAAAAAATGAATAAACAGACCGGCCAATGCCGGCAACAACGACTGGCCTGCAAAGGGTAGAAGGCCATAGGTAAAAATACAGATTGTCACCCCGATCATGACAACCCTTTTCAAACCGAAACGGTCGGATAGGGTGGCCACCAGGATCTCTCCCACCAATTCCGCCATCCCAATGACCCCGGTTGCCATGCCCAGAGTAACGATACTCACACTAAACGCTTTTTCGAGCCAGGCACCGTAAACCACAAAAAGATTATCGATGGCGGCACTGAAAAAAAAGACATAGGCCAGCGTACCCAGTGAGGCTTTGTCCTGCACTATAAGTGGCAGCACCTTTTTTACCGATAGCGACCGGCGGGGTTTTGCTATCAACCTTTCGTCCGGTGGAAATAATACGACCAGCGCAATTATTCCTACAAGTCCGATGGCTCCCATGGCAAAAAAGGGCGAACGCCATCCCACGTTGTCTATCAGCAGTGCGATCAGCGGTATGCCTAAAAGCGTGCTCCCGGCCCAGCTGATTTCAAGAAAACCGATTGCCGTTGCTCTTCGGTTATAAGGCACCCGTTCGCTGACGTAAGCCTGAACGGCCGGATCAAAAACAATTTTTCCCAGCCCGGCTAGAAATAATGTGACCAGAATAACACCATATAGGGGGAAGAAGCCGCCCGCGAACATTCCCACGGTCAGCATGACCAGTCCGAAGACCATCATTTTTCTGTATCCGAATCGATCTGCCATTGGGCCGAAAAAAATACCAAGAAGAGACGTTGCCCAATTTACAGCGATCAGTGAAGTGATGGATGTCAGCGGTACTCCCAGCCCCCGGCTTAAAACCGGTGCAAACGGATATGCAAAACGGCGTGCCGTGCTCAGCACCAGCCGGCAGATCACCACAACCACGATTTTAACGATTAGCTGTAGCCGGGATTCTCCCGGACCGGTTATGGTTGATTGAATGGGCATGTTTGAACTACCTGATTCGATACAACAAATTGGGCTGTTAAGAGGATGGGGTTATACCAATAATAGCGTTGATTTTCTATGTATAATAGCGTATTCCCAAGGAAATAGCAGCAACTGAATAGCTGTTGAGCTTCATTAGATAAAATCAATCCAAAACCCGGCAGAAAAGCTATAAGTCAAGACGATTGGGAAATAATTTGTTGCCGAATCCTAAGGAGGCACAATGAACTTTAAAGAATATCTCAAAAGTATCGATGAGGGCAGCCCGTCCTCTCGGTTTTCCGAGACACTCACCTCTCTGTGGTGGGACAAAAAGGGAAAATGGGATACGGCGCACACAATAGCCCAGGGCATTCCGACCAGAGAGGGCAGCGCCGTACACGCGTATCTCCACCGGGTGGAGGGGGTTTTATGGAATGCCGACTACTGGTACGCCCGTGCCGGCCGGAAGAGATCCAATATACCCCTTGCAGAAGAGTGGAAGCTGCTGGTGGAGGAAATGCTCGGATTATTGTAACTTCGTCTCTATAACATAGAAACAGAGAAAAAATAAGGAGGCCTGAATCATGTCCGATAAAACGGAAAAGAACCTTGCCTATGCATTTGCCGCCGAATCAAAAGCTTCAACCCGAAATGCAACATTCGCCAGAAAAGCTGAAATGGAAAACTATTCCCAGATAGCGCGCTTGTTCCGGGCGGTTTCCGATGCTGAATCCGTTCATGCGCGCCGGTACCTGTTACTGATGCGTGGGAAAATCGGATCGACCGAAGAAAATCTTGAAACAGCCTTCCAGAATGAGATTAAGGCCAATGTGGAAGAATATCCCAAACTGATAAAGGATGCCGCCGATGAAGGAAACAGGGCCGTATTAAAAGCTTTTTCCCAGGCCCGCGATGTAGAAAGCCTCCATGCCGAACTTTACAAAAAGGCCTTGAACGATATGGTTTCTGATCGTGAGACCGACTATTATGTATGCCAGGTCTGCGGGTATATCCGTGAAGATGGGGCGCCGCAAAAATGTCCGGTCTGTGGGGCTGTAAAAGACAAATTTAAGGGTGTTTCATGATCGTTTCAAAATTATTTAAACACTTCCTTAACAGCCTCATCCGCGCGGATGGCACTATCACTGTAGGTGGGAACTGAATTAAATTCCAGCCAGGGAATGGATACGAAATCGAAATAATTCGCAAAGAATGCGGCTATTGTAAGTACCGCAGCAAGTCCGAATAGTTTAATTACATTTTTCATTTTCCATCCCCGATTGCTTGAAAGTTTTTTCAGATTAGTTATCGGCAGGTTTTATTATCTACTTGAGGGATTTTAAATTGTCCGAATTGAGATCGGATCGGACTAAAATATTGATCAAAGTAAACCAGGACGGCTTAGGGGAGTTTCAACGGCAAGGTTAAAGATGCATAATTTTCCATTCCCGGATGGCATTATTGAGACTTATGATAAGATTTTCAACCTCTTCAATGGTATTTAACGCGGCAATTCGCAAATTTACCCGCAATTCATTTTCGTAATGCCTTTTTTTCTTATCCAATTCTTCGGCTACCTGATCATCGCTCCACTCCGGGTGCGAACGCTTAATCTTTTGGGTAATTATGTATTCATCAAAAGAATGATCGAAATTTTTTTCCAAAAAAATTTTCATCTCTTCCAGAGTAGGAATTTGGTAGATATTGGCCAATATCTGGTTTAATGATTCTTTGACAATTTGTCGGGCGCACAGCTTGATATCGGATGAATACATTTTAATTATTTACCTTCAGGTTTTCTTCGATCCAGATTCCGTAAAATGATAGAAAAACAGGTTTTTTTCTTGGACAATATCGGGCGTGGTGAAACCTTCTCGGAGCATAGGTTTCAGGTGTTCCGCCGAAGGCGGATCAGGTTTCAGGCCGGTTTTCGCTTCTTTACTACTGACACCTGAGTGTCGGTGTCCAATTTCCATGCAATCCCCCGAAAGTTAAGGATCCACAGCTAATTTCCCAAGATGAATGCCGAGGTCTGCAATTCAGTATGATAAGACGTTAAGACTGAAATTGCAAATTTATTTTTTATTTGACACAGATAGAGCAACTCCGTATAGTTCCGCCAAAAAAAATAAGAGCGTTGTGACCACCGTAAGCCGAAATGAGATATAATACAAAATATCCTGCCAAATGGCGAAAGTATCAGGCAGGACTCCAGAAAAGCCCCAAACGAAGATATTTTAAAAAAAAACTGTCGTTTCTGCTAGCGATTTCAGGCTGTCTTTTAACGGTCCTGGCTATTTTTTTGCTGGCGGGTTTCCGAATTTCAGACCATTGGAACCGCGCTGAGCAAAATTCGTCCCCATTGGAAAAAGATATCAATGACACTCCGTTAAAGCTTACCCGCGGGGATCTTGCCGTTTTTCTAACCGATATTAGCGGAAATCCATTGCCGCTGACTGATCAGATCGTCCATAAAAATGAGGGCGGGCGTTACACTATCAGGACGACCATAAATAAAAAGCTTCAAAATTATATCGCCCGGCTACAGAATCGATCCAGAACATTGCAGTCGGCAGTGGTAGTGCTGAGTCCCTATGACGGCCGCGTCATCGCCATGGCCGGTCACGATGCAAACGGCAGCACAGGTAATCTGAGTCTCAAGGCGGATTATCCTGCTGCCAGCCTCTTTAAAATCGTGTCGGCGGCTGCAGCGCTGGAGTCAGCGGGATATACTCCGGATAAAACGCTATATTTCAGAGGTCGCAGACACACGCTATACAAAAATCAATTGAAACCGTCCAAGGGGCGCTACAGTACCAAGACAACTTTTCGCAGGGCCTTTGCATTATCGAACAATTCTGTTTTCGGGAAGTTGGGCATATATGATCTCGGGCAAGAGGTCCTTATCGGATATGCCGAAAAATTTCTCTTTAACAAGCCGATTACCTTTGATATTCCTTTGGAAATGAGCACCATCGAGGTACCTGCGGATGATTTCGGACTGGCTGAAATAGCCTCCGGTTTTAATAAAAAAACGCTCATTTCGACGCTTCATGCCACATTGCTTGCAGCGGTTGCAGCGAACGGGGGAGAGATGCCGATACCATGGCTGGTGGAAACAATCCAGGATGATACGGGTAACATTGTCTATAATGCCGACACCGGTGTGCTGAACTCTGCGGTAAGCAGCCAAACAGCGGCGGATTTGAGGGCTTTGATGCAGGATGCCGTCCGTTACGGGACCAGCCGAAGGGCCTTTCGCAGTTTGCGCCGGAAAAGATTATTTAAAAGATTTAAGCTTGGGGCCAAAACCGGCACCATCAATGATAAAACGGATCGATTCAAATATGACTGGCTCGCAGCATATGCCTTGGCCCCGGATGGAACTCGCGGAATCTGCATCGGTATTTTGGGGGTTCACGGGAAAATCCTCGGCACGAGATCAACGGAAATGGGCCGTGCCATTATCAATTATTATTTTTCATCAAAAATGGGATAAGACCCCGTCCCATAAGTACTGCAGTCTGAATCGGATTTGCTCTCTCGATGCGGCTCTTTGTCCTTAACCCTAAACCTGTCTGTGAACGGTTACGACTAATTGCTGCGTACTTTGCGCCGCGGTGGAAAATATAAAAAGATAACCTGTCGTATTACGCTGTAATCGACCCGATGGAGTCCGGAAAGAAAGTCTCACCATGTTTAAGATTAACCCAGCGGTCAAGAAGCCCTTCTTTTTTCAGCTCCTCTTTCACCTGGATGGGAGGGAAATGCACCGGTTCGTCACCCAGACGAAAGGTTCCCCAGTGAACGATCATTAATTTGCGGGCTTTTAACTCTTTAAACGCCTGAACCGTTTCGCGTGGATTCATGTGGCTGGGTGCCATGAACCAGCGGGGTTCGTACGCGCCCACGTTGAAAACGGCCAGATCGATATCGAATTCCCTCCCCAATTGCTCAAATCCGTCAAAATAGGCGGTATCGCCGGATATATAAATTGTATAACCACCGGTGGTTCTGATCAGGTATGAACCCCACAGGGACCGGTTGGGACCTGACAGCGGATTGCGCATCGTCCAGTGATTGCAGGGTAAAAATGTGATGTTCTGTTTTCCATCCCCATACGAATCAAACCAGTCCAACTGGGTCCGGTTACTCATGGGCAGGTCTCGAAAGATTCGGTTGTAACCCAGGGGTGTAATAACATGGGTGTTTTTATTCAAAGATGCCAAAGATGGTTTGTCAAGATGGTCATAGTGGCCGTGGGTAATCAGTACATGCTGCGGTTGCGGCATGGTTTGCAGATCAAATTTCAGCGGGGAAAAGTCCTTGATAAACCAGAAGATATCAAGAAATACCGGATCTACCAGAATATACCGATCCTCATCTTTGATCATCACACTGGCATGTTTGACAAAGGTTATCGAACAGCCCCGGTGTTGTCGAATCGGCTCCCAATCAATGGATACCGGAATGACCTGTTCCTCGTCGTAACTTTTTTTAAACCGGTTGTTACCGAAAAGTTTCCATTTCATGACTTCCCAGAGGCGCCCGTTGCGGCCCAGCCCCAGGGGGTTCACAAAACCACCGGAGTTATGATGTGTCTTTTCTTTGGCAATATCACGCAAACTGCGCCCGTTTAACGGTTTATAATGGGAGGTCTCTGTTTCGGAATCAGCGGAAGCAATCGCAAAGGGTGTTTTCGGTATAAGACTCAACATCGCCAGACTTTTAAAGGTGATCATAAAATTTCGAATGAACTGTCTTCTTGTCATATCAAAAGAACTCCTAAAATAAAACTGAATATGACAACAACAATAATCATTCTCACTTCCGATGTCACCGCTTTGCACCCTGATGTCGGTCTCACCGCCAACTTCCGACTACGCTCTTCGGGCTACGACGGGACAAGTCGCTCGAGACGTGCCAGGTCGCAAAAATGGACAGATTTAATCTCTGCGTTTTCCCGCTCTCCGTGTTGCCGGCTCACCGGAAGCCAGGGCCGATCCTGAATTTTAACGCTCAACACGCAACTCGTGGCTTTTTCCTATTCCAGACAACGGTGATGCCATTTTTTTAAATATTGGAAATATTGGGGTCAGATCTTTGTATTTGATAATTATGATATACTGTGCCTATAAAACCCCATGGCGAGACCACTGAGAATAGACTATCCGGGTGCGTATTATCACGTAATGAATCGGGGCAACCGTCAAGAGGATATCTTTCTGACAGACAAAGACCGCAAGGTTTTTCTGAATGGATTGATAGATAGCAGTGAAACCTACCGCATTAAACTCATTTCTTACGTATTGATGTCCAATCATTTCCACCTGCTTGTCCAGACACCACAAGTTAATTTAAGCGAGTTTATGCGGCATTTTTTAGTCAGTTGCACCGTGAGGTTTAATCGCCGCAATGGCCGTAGCGGCCGTGTTTTTCAAGGACGGTTTAAATCATTGCTGGTCGATGAAGATGAGTATCTTTTACCCCTGAGTCGCTATATACATTTAAATCCGATCCGTACCAGTCGGTTAAAAAATGCTGATATTGCAACAAAATCAAAGTATCTTATAAATTATCCCTGGAGCACTTTTGCGGGATATTGTTATCTTAGAAAAAGAATCAGGAATATCGATTATGACTGGTTGTTGAGCACCTACTTCGGTGGCGACACGGCAACAGGCCGGCGCCAATGCCGTGAGCATGTGTGCCGTGCAATTGAAGGTAAAATTGAAAATCCATTTGAAGGAGTGGTTCATCAATCAATTCTTGACAATCCCGTAAAAAGTCAGAATTGTCAAATTTAGATCTTATAACTTATTGAAATTATAAGATATAAAATTCGATAATTGGCTTTTTTTGGACTTTTTACGAGACCATCAATTCTTGGGAGCCGGGACTTTGTCGAATGGGTGAAGAAGAAGCTGCCAGGGCAGGGGCAGCGTGAGGTACCGTCGCTAAATAAATTACAACACCATATATCTGTTGAGCATATTATAGGAAAAGTTGCTAAAGCTGGAAATGTACAAGCTGGCGATCTGCTGGATCGAAAAACAAAACAGAAAGATTTAAGGCAGATGGCCATGGAACTAAGCAGCGGCTCATTATTTATTTAACATTCTATAGAAGATTTAGAACAAAAATAATCTGGCCTTAATTTGTCTAAAAACACTCTACTCTCATGTAAGCCGCTAATACTTGGCAATAACGATAAGGGAATCTT
>JAJRVC010000434.1 GCA_024277475.1 Deltaproteobacteria bacterium | reverse complement strand
CTTTAGGCACTTTAGTTCACTTTAGCTCATTTTAGGCACTTATATGTAATAAAATAAACACTCCCTTTCAGGGAGGAACCAGTGCCGGGCCCTCTGGACCCGGGTATCTACATCTCTTCCACCGCGAAGCGGATTGTAGATTTCCGTCTTCCTCCGGAAAACGGAATAAAATAATCCAATAAATCCTGTCTATTTAAAAGTTTAAAATAGAATCCAATAAATTGTGATGTGGCCGCAAAAAGGCACAAAAAATACAAAAATATAATTTAATAATAAATAATTACGGTTAGTTATGAGATAAAAATTCAAGAATTTTGACTTTTTACGAGATTGTCAATTGTAAGAAACTAAATATAGGGAGCCATTTTCATCATCATATCATGTTTTTGCAGTCCACCCGGCATGCTCTCTTTCATTTGGCCATTGTCAAAAATGAAAAGAAACGGCACGCTCATAATATTGTATTTAGAAGCCAGCATCGGACTTGTATCAACGTTAAGTTTTCCGACGCGGACTTTTCCCTTTGATTCGACCGCAAACTGGTCGATAATCGGTGCCGTGGCACCACAGGTCGGTCACCAGGGAGCCCAGGCCCACACCAGCACGGGCAAAGGGGACTTTAATACCATGCTTTCGAAATTGCCGTCACTGAACATAATCGGCTGCGGGGTGAACAATTCCTCTGTTTTTAACATCAAGCCGCATTTGCCGCATTTTGCACCGGCATTTAATTTTCGGCTGGGAACTCTGTTTTTAGCACCGCATTCGGTGCAACGCATCTTGTAGCTGACTTCAGGCTCGGCCGCAGCCGGATCTGTCGGCAGTTGTGCGTGACATTTTCCGCACTTGGCAGCCATACCGATTCGATCGGCCGGAAGTCGATTGGCCGCACCGCAGCCGGTACATCGAACGGTAACCTTGTTTTTGTCGCTCATGGGTCTCCTCACCTCAATTTTTTTTATATAATAATGCCTCAACTGTAGTTGTCAAAGGACAGGAGACGGATGACGGAAAACAGAGAGCAGAGTTGGCAGGTCGGAATACGTATTTCGGCCTCCGGCCCCTGAAACCATTTTTCTGACCTCTGTCATCCGGCCCCTGTTTTCTGACCTCTATCTTATGGCATCACCCCATATGACTTAAGCTTTTTGTGAAGGGTTTTACGGGTAATCCCAAGGCGACGTGCGGCCTCGCTCTTGTTTCCGCCGGCAGCTTGCAAGGTTTTTAATATGGTCGCTTTTTCTACCTCTTCAAGAGGCCTTTTCCCGCTTATATCGACTTTAGTCGTATCGGATTCAACTTCATTATTATTCGTATCCGCACTGCTAATGATGGGAAAATCATTTTCAGAAAGATATTCAGATCGAGACAATACCACGGCTCTTTCCACTGCATTCATTAATTCTCTGACGTTTCCCGGCCAATTGTACTTGATCAGATGGTCCATCACAAAGGGTGTGAAGCCCCTTAATTCCTTATGATTTTTAGCGGCAAATCTTTTCAGAAAATGCTGTGCGAGTAGAGGAATGTCTTCCCGTCTATTGCGTAGAGGAGGAATTTCCATATCGACTACATTGAGCCTGTAATACAGATCTTCACGGAATTTTCCTTTGCCGATCAGATCAAGCAAATTTTTATTGGTGGCGGCAATGACCCGCACATCCACCTGAATTGATTTTTCTCCACCGACGCGGGTAATTTCTCTTTCCTGCAGGACCCGCAGTAATTTTACCTGCATGGTCAAAGACATTTCGCTGACTTCATCCAGAAACAGGCTGCCGCTATGGGCCTGATAAAAGCGTCCTTCTTTTCTGCGATCCGCTCCTGTAAACGCACCTTTTTCGTGGCCGAAAAGTTCGGATTCCAGCAGCGTTTCGGTGATGGCCGCACAATTGAGCTTAACGAAGGGGCCGTCTTTTCTGGAACTGTTATAATGGATGGCACCGGCAATGAGTTCTTTACCGGTGCCGGATTCACCGGCGATTAAGACGGTGGCTTCAGACGGGGCTACCTGGGCCACGGTTTCCAGAAGATTTATCATGGTCGGACTTTGGCCGATGATATTTTGCCGGTCAAAATGCTTCCCCAGGCTTTGTTTAAGCAGGCGGTTTTCCTCCTTGAGCCGGGTGTGCTCCATGGCTCTTTCAAGGGTTATTTTCAGTTTGTCGAAGTCAAGAGGTTTGGTCAGGTAATCGTGTGCGCCCTGCTTTAAAGCTTTGACGGCGGTGTCCACAGATGAATAGGCCGTCATGATGATCACCGGAATGGCCGGGTTATATAATTTGATCTGGGCCAGTGCTTCCAGACCGGAGACCTGGACCATACGAACATCCATCAGCACCAGATCGTAAGCCTGCTCTTTGACTTGATCGATTGCGGCACCACCGTCATCGGCCTGCGACACCTCATATCCCCACCCTCCGATGAGTGTGCGCAGCATGATGCGATGGGCATCGTCATCATCGACAACCAGGATTGTGCTTTTATTTTTCATAAATATTCAATTCTTCGCCTCCGCCGGCTTGTCCGGATTAGGTATTGTGATACAAAAAGTTGTTCCTTTTCCCAGGCAGCTTTCTATGCTTATCTTGCCGCCCATGGCTTCCATGATATTGTGCGCATTCGCCAGCCCCAAACCCGTTCCGGTTGATTTAGTCGTGAAATAAGGATCAAATATCCTAGATAAATGTTCCCCGGGAATGCCGCGACCGGTATCGGAAATCTTAATTTCAATGCGGTGGTCCCCTTCGTCGGCTGAAAGTTGGACACCCAGTTCTCCACCCGGTTCCATGGATTCGATGGCATTCAGGTATAAGTTTAACAGCACCTGGTTGATGCGATCCGGATCAATCACAGCTTTATCAATTTTTGTGGAAATAAGCGTTGTTACCGTTATTTGTTTTTCTTTGGCCTTTTGTTCAATTAATCTTACGGAATCATCAACAAGGTCCTTGAGAGACGTCGATTTGAGCGACACAGGCACCGGCCCGGCAAAATCCAGGAGTTGACCCACAACCCGGTTTAATCGATCGACTTCGGCAATCATGATATTTGCCGTTTTTTGATCCTGCGGAGCATCCGGATATCGTTCTTTGAAGTAAGTGGCAAACCCCTTAATCGAACTTAACGGGTTGCGGATTTCATGGGCCACACCGGCTGCAAGTCTGCCGACGGTCGCCAGTCGCTGGCTTCTGGCAATTTTTCGTCGCAGTGATCGCACTTCCGTCAGATCTTTAAACAGCAGAATGTATCCCAAAAACACACCATTCGCATCCTGCAGGATACTGGCGCCGATCTCGAGTGGCACAACACTGCCATCTGTGATGGTGCAGTCGATTTCTTCCTCGATGACATAGTCCAGTTCATCCAAACGTTCAACCACTTCCCAGAGCCGTGCCGGCAGCATTTGGGCGGCATTCTTTCCCATCACATCCGGAACGGAAAGCTGCAGTACGCTTTCGGCGATATGGTTGCAAGCCGCGATTCTATGATGATCGTCCAGGGCTATTAACCCGATGGGCATGTTTTCGACGACATTGTCGGAAAAGGCCTTGATTCGCGTCAGGGAAGCTTTGGTGGCGCGGTTGCTTTGAACCAAAAAAATGAGCATAATGCCTGCAAATCCTACCAACAGCAGAACCCCCCCCATGATAACCGCATGCCGGATATCGGCATCCTGGGCTTCTATAATCGGGGTCATGTCAAGGCCCACGAATATCGCCCTGGCGGGATCGTCAAAGAGTTCCGAAAGCATCTTTTTTTGGATTTGTTGTTCCTGAGATCCGCGACCCATCATCATGGAGCCGTGTCTTCTGCCCATGGGTCGCCTCGAGGGAGCAAATTTACGGAAAATTTCAAATACCCGGTTACCACCCGGCCCGGTCACCTGACGCCAGTGAAGACTTTCGGTTTGTACGATTTCCGCCGGATTCAAATCCTTTTCAACCTGTGTTCCGATCTTTTCAAGATCATTGTGGGCCAGGATTTTTCCGCTGCCGTCTGCCACAAAAAGATAAATGATATCCGGTTGCCGGGCCATTTCGGTCAAAAGCCGCTGAAGCTGAAAACCGCCCCGATACATACCCATCATGCCTGTACGGGTACCGGCTTCAAAAGACCTGATTAAGGCGGCACCCTTTTCCAGCAATAAGTGGATGCTCTTTTTTTTCTGGCGATTGATATTCTCAATGGTCATAAAAGTGAATATCGGCAACAGTACGGCCACTGCACCGATCAACACCCAGGGTTGAACCCCGGTCCAGGAGTTTTTATTTTTCGGTTTTGTCAGCATGGCTAGTGAATAAGGCAAAATTGATGTGGCCGCAAAAAGGCACAAAAAGCACAAAACTAAAATTTCGCACTTAACAATTTCAATAGGTTATGAGATCAAAATTCGAGAATATTGACTTTTTACGAGTTTGTCAAAATTAAAGCCAAAGATTTTATTGCTTGGAGGCTGGAAAGCCTGAAGGCCTGCATGCTGTATGAACACCCCGATTCTAATGCTTTTCTCTCAGCTTTCCCGCCTTTTAGCTTCCTGGCGTTACATTTTTAAGCATTTCCGTTCCCTGTATACTTATTACCCGACCCTGGAATATCACATGGATACCTGGTATCCACATCTTAAATATGCCCCTTGAATAAATTTTGTCAATGAACTGTTGGGTAATATTAAATAAACATAAAAATTCAATAAGTTATATCAGGGGCTATCCTCATACCCCCAGCTCTGCTGGTGGTCGCTGATTGCTCAATCGGATCAAAAACAGATTGATCACCGTATTAAGATGCAAAAGGAAAATCCGGAGTTTTTTGCCGGCAGGGGCAACGGAGAAGGCGGCCGAGGCACGGGTCGCGGATTCTATGGCCAGGGCCGCGGCTGCCGGTAGAACTGGTTCGCTTTGCTCATTCGCTGGAGGCCATCATTCCATACAGGCGGTATAAAAGCAGTGTCGTTACAAACTGTATGATTTCAAATTATTATAGAAATTCCGAGACGTTTACGTCTTGGAATTTCTATTCTGGATTAACTAATGCGCTTGCGCACGGCCGCAGAAATGAACTCACTGACCACCACCACACCAAAGACAGCCAAAAGAATCAGGGCGACTTCGCGCCACAGGAACTGGTTAATGGAGGCGTACAGAAGAATGCCGATGCCCCCGGCACCCACAAAACCCAGCACGGTGGATTCGCGGATGTTGATATCCCAGCGGTAAACTGTGGTGCCGTAGATTACCGGCAGAACCTGAGGCAGGATTCCGTACAAGAGTACCTGAAGCCGCGATGCACCGGTGGCCTCAATGGCCTCCACCGCGCCTTCGTCGATTTCTTCGATGGCCTCGGCAATCAGTTTGCCCATAAAGCCGATGGATCGCATGGCGATGGCCCAGACACCTGCCATGGCCCCGGGGCCGAAAATGGCGACAAACAGCAAGCCCCAGACAACGGTGTTCACCGAACGCGAGGCCACCAGGATAAAACGCCCCACAAACCAGGTTACCGGATTGAATGTCGTGTTGCGGGCCGCCAACAAGGCCATCGGAAAGGCCAGTACCACGGTCACCGCGGTTCCCAGGGTGGCAATGTGAATGGTTTCGATAAGCGGTCCGGAGAGTTCCGAAAAAAAAGACCAGTCCGGCGGCCACATGCGGATGGCCAGGTCGGCGGCCTGGATGTGAGCGTCTAAAAAATAAAACCAGGGGATATCCAGGTGTCTCACGGACCATACCGCCACGGCCACGATGATCAGCGACCAGATATAGCGTATCAGGGTCTGGCGCGGGCTGAAGCGGCGCCAGATTTCAGGGTGTTTGCCGGCCTGTTGCTGCGGTGTCATCTCAGGTGCCCCCGAACCCAGTTTGAAAAAAATTCCCCCACAAATACCAGAGCAATGATAACCAGCAGGATGGCCAGGCTGAAGTCATAGTCATAGCGGCTGAAGGT
>JAJRVC010000433.1 GCA_024277475.1 Deltaproteobacteria bacterium | reverse complement strand
GTTGCGTGGTTGGGAGGGTGTTCCCATAAAAAAGATTTAAAAGATGTCCAGGATCCTTTTTATGAACAGTGGCGGGTAAAGGCCGAAGAAGCGAAGGGAAATTCACCCGTTGAGCCACCACCGATTGATGAGGAACCATTTGAAATCGCTTCGCAAGATCCGGCTGAAAAAGAGGTGCTCGAAGTCCCTCGACCACTTCCAAAGCGCAAGATCAGCATGAAAATGAACAATATTGATGTGGCTGTCTTGTTGCGTGCACTGGCCAGGGCAGCGGATCAGAACATTATTCTCAACGAAAAAGTTACCGGGAAAATTAATATCAACATCCACGAGGCATTCTGGGATGAGGTTTTTTTAGGTATCCTTCAAACCCATGGATTGAGCTATGCCTGGCAGGGCAACATCATCCGTATCATGACTGCCGAAGACATGGATGCTGATCTTCTATCCAAGGCCCGCAGACGAGAATTAAGGCTCGCTCAACCTCCATTGACGAGGATTGTCGCCGTAAAATTTTCGGAAGCCGAAAAACTCAAAACGAATCTTGAGAAATTTGTCACAGTTGACAGAAACGGAGACCCAACCGGATCAATCCTGGTGGATGAACATACAAACTCATTGATTATTCAGGCCATCAAAAACGATATGGACAGAATACTGGCGGTGGTTAAAAAGCTTGACCGCCCCACGCCCCAGGTTTTGATCGAAGCCTATATCGTCGAGGCCAACAAGGATGTGGCTCGGGAACTGGGAATCCAGTGGGGAGGCGCTTATAAGGGTACACGTGGTGACAAAAACCTTATTATTTCAGGGAGGCAGGGCGATAGGGCATCCAACACGATCAACGATCAGGTTGATGCTACGGCGGGATCGGTGGTTGATCTTCCGGCCCTTGCCATAGGCAGCTTTAATCCCACGACCCTCGGACTCATTTATACGAAGGTCGGAGAATACCTTTTATCCGCCCAGCTATCCGCTTTGCAGGATCAGGGAAAGCTTCACATTCTGTCGAGTCCTTCCATCACAACCCAGGACAACAAACGCGCATTTATTGAGAGCGGCCAGGATGTTCCCTACCAATCGGTAGAAGACGGGGAAGTGAAGGTCGAGTATAAGAAAGCGGTGCTCAAGTTAGAAGTTACCCCCAACGTCATCGACGGGAATACGCTTAAATTGGATATAAAAGTAAACAAAGACGAGCCTGATTTTTCCAGAACCGTGCTTGGGAACCCCACAATTATCACCAAAAAAGCCGAAACCAATGTGATCCAAAATGACGGGCAGACCATCGTAATCGGCGGTTTGAGCAGAGAATCGTCGAGCCGCAGCAATACAGGCACCCCTTTTCTGGAGGATATTCCCGGACTGGGATATCTGTTTAAACGCAAAAGTAGCGCCGATCAAATGGAGGAATTGCTTATTTTTATTACACCCTATATTTTGAAACCAAAAGCAGGGGGGAAAGCATTGAAATGACGAATTGCGAGTGACTATGGACCAATGATGAATGACGCGTGGCAGCGGGATAAAACCTGCTTAAGACTTTAATCCGGAGCCACTGCTGCGGAGAATTAACTATTGACAATGGATTACTTCAGTATTCTCAATTTAAATAAGGAACCCTTTTCAAACTCCCCGGATCCGGAGTTTTTTTTTCATTCCCGGCAGCATCGGGATTGCCTGCAAAAATTAGAGCTTTCATTGCTGCTTCGTCGAGGGTTGAATGTCATCATCGGTGACGTCGGTACCGGTAAAACTACCCTGTGCCGGCATCTTATCCGCCGGTTTGCTCAGAAAAAGGAAATGGAGACCTATCTCATCCTTGATCCGCATTTCCTGTATGCTTCCGAATTTCTGGCTACGGTAGCCAAGTTGCTTACAGGCAAAAAGCCGATGGCGAAGAATCACGATTTACAGATCAAGGAGTATATTAAGCAGTATTTGTTTCGCAAAGGCGTGGATCAAGGCAAGACCATCGTTCTCATTATTGACGAGGGGCAGAAGATCCCGGCATTTTGTCTGGAGATCCTGCGGGAATTTTTGAATTATGAAACCAATGAATACAAATTACTTCAAATTGTCATTTTTGCTCAAAGTGAGTTTGAAAAAACAGTTCGGAGATACCCCAACTTTGCTGACCGCATAAGTCTTTATCACCGGCTAAAACCCTTGAGTTTTCTAGATACGCGGCGGATGATTAAATTCCGCCTGGAAAAATCCAGCAATTCCCGCAAAAAACTGAATCTTTTTACCTATCCGGCCCTATGGGCAATTTTTCGTTTGACCGGCGGATATCCCCGAAAAATTATTAATTTGTGCCATCAGAGTATTTTATCCATGATCATCCGGAATCGATCCAGGAGCAACTATTTTCTGGTAAGAAAGTGTGCTCGCAGGGTGTTCACGAAAGAATCGCGCCGCTGGAAAATGCTTTTTGCTGCTGCCGTGATGGGCGCGGCGGCAGCCGTTATCCTGTCGGGTTTCCTGCCTCTGGATCGATTGAAAAGGGGACAGCCTCAAGAAATTCGGGAAATTAAAACGAAATTATTTATAAATCCGAATCCTGAAATCACCGCCCCCATACCTGAAGCCAAAACGCTGAGCCTCAAAGAGCGGATCATTCCCGGCGCTTTTGATGTTTCTACCAGTATTGAACCTGAAGTTGTCCCTGCGGCGCCGGAGCGGGTCGAAAAACCGGTAAAGACCGCAAGGGTCGAGGAAAAAGTCCCGATTGTGGCTGCGGTGGATACAACGATTCAAGATAAGCGAGCTGAACTGACACCCGAGCCCACCTATTCGGCTATTTTAGGCCGAATCACCTTGAAGCGCAGGGAAACCCTATCACGGATTATAAGAACAGTTTACGGCGGGTTTAACTCCAATTATCTAAAATCGTTTATAATTGCCAATCCAAACATAGGGAATCCGGATCGGGTGACCGTCGGCCAGATTATTTCGTTGCCGGCGATTCCTGTTAAAGTCGAGTCTGGGGATAATCGTGTGTGCTGGATTAAGGTTAATGAAACGGATACGCTCAAGGGCGCTTTTAACATCCTGAGAAACCACCCCGGCAGCTTTCCCCCCGTTCGGTTGATTCCCTACTGGAATCCCGCAGATGGCTCCAAGTTTGCGGTAGTCCTGGCTAAACTCTTCAAAGATGAAAAATCCGCCCATACGCAGCAGGAGCTGCTTCCTGCGGAGTTGTCGTCCGGATCAACGATTTTGTCCCGCTGGGGCAAGGAAACCGTTTTTTTTGCAAACCCATATTTTAATCGAGCACCTTAGCCCCTTATCGGCTCTATCTGACAACAGGTTGTAAAGAACTAAAGGCTTTGAAAATTTGGAGCCAAATTGGCAAAAATTTGGGGAAATTAGTATTGTAAACTATCACTGGGATAAACTGGGATTTCGGATATCTAATGCCTTTCCTTGTCTTAGCCCTGAACGTTGAACCCTGAACCTGTGAACGGGTATAAATTGAGAGTAAAAAAGAAATTGGGAGAAATTCTGGTCGGGGGAGGGCTGCTGACCCAAAAGCAGCTTGAAGAGGCGTTACCCTTTCAAAAAAAAAGTCATTTGAAACTGGGACAATTCCTGGTTCGTGAGGGAATCGTCAACGAAAGCCAGATTGTCGACCTGGTATCGAACCAGCTGCGCCTTGAGAAATACCGGCCGGAAAACTACACCTTAGACATGGATCTGGCTAATCTTCTCCCGGCTGACATGGCCCACAAGTATCAGGCGGCACCACTCCAGAAAAACGGCTTTTTGCTGAGTATTGCCATGGTGGACCCACTGGACATCAATGCTCTGGATGCCATTGAGTTGTTCACCGACTGCGAGGTCGAAGCCATCATTTGTTCTGAACAGCATTTGAATAGTTTGCTCAGTAGTCTTTACGGGACCTATGCCGGTATCGGCGGCGTGCTGGAAGACATGCAAGCGATGGAAATCAACAAAACCACCGTGAAATCAACGATTACGGAAGATGTGGAGGTCACTTCCCTGCAGGGTATGGCCGAAGAAGCACCGGTTGTCCGGTTGGTCAATTCCATCTTATCCCAGGGTGTCCGGGAAGGTGCCAGCGATATCCATATCAGTCCGGAAAAAGAATCCGTGCAGGTCCGCTTTCGGGTGGACGGCAGACTTCACGAGGTGCCGGCGCCTCCTAAATCCATGTTTTTGCCGATTATTTCGCGGCTAAAAATCCTTGCAAATATGGATATTGCCATATCCAGAATTCCCCAGGATGGGCGGTTTACTGTAAAAATGAAAAATAAGGATATCAATATCCGGGTTTCCACGATTCCTTCCATTTACGGCGAAAACATGGTGTTGCGGTTACTGGATACCAGCAACAGCATCTACTCGCTTGAACGGCTAGGGATGAACGAAAGAGACCGGGAAAGACTTGAAAGCATGATTACCAGACCGCATGGAATGATTCTGAGTACGGGACCCACCGGCAGTGGCAAGAGTACCAGTCTGTATTCGATATTAAAAAAAATAAACCAACCGGACATCAACATCATCACAATAGAAGATCCGGTGGAATATCGCATCGAAAAAATTCGTCAGGTTCAGTTGAACCGTAAAGCCGGCATGACGTTTGCGGGTGGGTTGCGGTCCATTTTACGCCAGGACCCGGATGTCATCATGGTGGGAGAAATACGGGATTCCGAAACCGCCAATATAGCCGTTCAGGCAGCGTTGACTGGTCACAGGGTGTTAAGCACCCTTCACACCAATGACTCACCGGGTGCGATTACGCGCTTTATCGACATGGGTATTGAACCGTTCCTGGTAGCTTCGGTTATGATCGTATCTTTTGCCCAACGACTTGTTCGCAAGGTTTGTCCGAGCTGTAAAACCACTTACCGGCCATCCCGGGAGGCCCTGAAATTCTGGAGATTGGATCAAGTTCAAAATTCGAATTTTCAACGGGGCAGAGGGTGTTTCAACTGCATGCATACCGGCTACAAAGGCAGAACCGGTGTGTATGAAGTATTGATCATCGACGATATGGTCCAGAATTTAATCTTAAAGAGAAAGTCAGCCAGTGAAATCACCCGGGCCGTAAAAGAAGCCGGCAATTTTACAACGCTGGAAGAAAATGCGGCCGAAAAAGTTATGCAGGGGATCACCTCGCTGGAGGAGGCTGCCTCAGCGGTGATGTTTTAGACTTTCAGGGGTTTTTGTCAGACAACAGGTCGATAAAAAACTGAGGGTGTCAGGTGTCAGCCCAGTCGCCGGACAAAAAAATGGTCAGTCTGATCGGAAAAGAAACTTTGGTCTTTGCTATTTTCATATAACGGGTTAACTAAAAAAAATGAACGTCGAACATTGAACATTGAACGTCCAACGTCGAATAATGTATTCTGTCAATTTAAAAAAGACAGAGCACAGTGATTCAATTCTTCAAAATTCTGCGGTTCGCTTGTTTTAAAATAGATAAAGCGTAGCGTCATCAATATTCGAAGTTCGACGTTGGACGTTCGGTGTTCGACGTTCAATCAATTCACAGTTCCGGCCAGGTGGTGTTTCATGCGAACCCGGTTGCTGGCAGCCAAAGCGCTTAATGTAGTTTCATATAAGCGGATGTCTGGAAGTTGAGGTGCTAAAATCCTGAAACCTGAACACGGACACCTGACACCGTCGGTTTTTTACAACATGTTGTCAGAAAACGCCCGCTAAGGGCCTTTAACCAAAGGTATCATTAAGAGATTAAAATGGCAAAATTCAATTACCGCGCCATTACGGATGCCGGTACGACAACTACCGGAGAAATCGAAGCCGACTCTGTTGAAAAAGCCGGCAGTTTACTGGCCGCCCAGGGTTATATTCCGACAAAGGTGAGGAAAAAAAGAGCGGCAGCGGCGGGTGCGGAGTTGAGGAACGTTCTTGATTTTTTTTCCCCGGTGAAGACACCCGAGCTGATCCTTTTTACCAAGCAACTCAACACGCTGATTCGCGCTGGTGTGCCGATGTTGTCTCTGCTAAAAGTTTTAGAAGAACAAACCGAGCATCCCGGGTTGCGCAGAATTCTTGGCACAATCCGCCAGGACATAAAAGAAGGCGCCAGTTTGTATGAAGCTTTTCGCCGGCATCCAAAAGTATTTTCGCCCTTATACTGCGACATGCTCAGAGCCGGCGAAGCCAGCGGTTCCTTAAACGAAGTACTCGATCGGCTGACCTATATCATTGAACATGAGCACAAGGTTAAATCGGACATTAAGTCCGCCATGACGTATCCGTTCATCGTTATTTGTTTTTTGTTCATAGCTTTTATTGTGCTGCTGACGGCCGTCATACCCCGTTTTGTCGATATTTTCAAAGGTGCCGGCCTGAAACTCCCATTGCCGACTCAAATCTGTATACTCCTGTATGAATTCCTCATCAATTACTGGTATATCGCGATCTGTATTTTGGTAATCGGGGGCGGCGCGCTTTATCTTTTTCTAAAAACAGATCAGGGCAAATATGTTTTTTATACGGCAGTGATGAAATTGCCCCTTGTCGGACCTTTGTTCAGGAAAAGTGCCATATCCCGTTTCGCCAGCATTTTTGCCATCCTGCAATCCAGTGGTGTGGACATCCTGAAAACCATGGATATTTTGAGCGACACCATCGGTAATGCTGCAATTTCCCGTGAACTAAAAGGAATTAAGGACCGTCTGGCTGAAGGCCACGGTATTGCAGATCCGTTACGTTCGGCAAAATATTTTACACCGATGCTCATTAATATGGTGGCCATCGGTGAAGAATCCGGCAGTCTTGAGGAATTGCTGCAGGATGTAGCGGGCCATTATGATACCGAGGTTGAATATGCCATGAAAAAATTATCAGATGCCATCGGTCCGATTTTAACCATCGGTCTGGCCGCGGTGGTCGGCTTTTTTGCTCTGGCCATTTTCCTGCCCATGTGGGATTTAACCCTGATGGCTAGATAATAGGCTGAAAGGCTGGGAAAACTGTGAAGCTTGAAAGCTGTGCAGCAATTTAATTATAAAGGTACGGTATTAATAAAAATAAAGACCTTAAGGTTTTCAAATTTATAGACTAAAGCCATATCAGCCTTCGGACTTTCCGGCCTCAAGCCACCAAACATAATTTTAAGCACTAAAATTAATATTCCATGAAACAATCCCGCATTTACATAAGCCTGTATGTTATTTTTCCGTTTATTTTCACCGGATTTACCATATTTGCAGCCATAGTCTCCTATCGGTTGACCAAATACGGTCTTGTGCGTGGAGCCGACCCGGTACCATCGCTTTTCTGGTTTATTGTTGTTATCAGCTTTCTGGCCTATGTTTCCGGCTTTTTGCTGGTGCGGCTTATCTTAAAGCCGATGGAGAAATTTATAGAAGATACCAGCAAGTTTGCTACCTTTTCAGGTGCCAAAAAAGCCATAAAAAAAGACTGGTCAGTTGACAAGATCCAACAGTTCACCAATGTTTTTGACCAGGTCACCTCGGTGCTGAGCCACATCGATGCCCGTCACTTTTTCCCAGGTATTATCGGGGAAAGTCTGCCAATGAGGGGTTTGATGAGCCTGATCAAAAAAGTGTCTCCCACGGATTCCACGGTCCTTATTTTAGGTGAAAGTGGAACCGGCAAGGAATTAGTGGCCGCCAGTATTCATGATAACAGTCAAAGGGAGGATAAACCGTTTATCAAGCTCAATTGCGCCGCCATCCCCGAAGAGCTGCTGGAAAGTGAATTGTTCGGCCACGAGAAAGG
>JAJRVC010000432.1 GCA_024277475.1 Deltaproteobacteria bacterium | reverse complement strand
CCTGATATCCGAACACCTCCGCCTGGTTTTCACCGGGTAGATGGGCATAGACGAATTCCTGCATCGCCTGGGCCTGCTCAACGGTATTAAAAATCCCCAGGATATGGACTTCCTCTCTGGAACAGATTTCCATCCCCGGAAGAACGCAAAGCCCCATCTTATCGCCCAAACGTACCGCCGCCTGAACATTTTCCGCTGAATTATGATCACAGATAGCTATGATATCCAGCTGTTTTTCAATACTTTTACCGACAATTTTCTTTGGGCTCATTTCCCAATCGGAGCAAGGCGAAAGGCAGGTATGAATATGAAGATCTGCATTGAAATTCCTCAGGGATGCATTTTCTTTATTGCCTGTTGATTGTTTCGGATTCAAGGATTTACCTGCTCGAATTTATCCGCCTCAATTAAACCATAAACAATATAGAGTAAATACCGACGGTTGTCAACGCATATCGAAGATAACCAGCGATTCCAATTTTGGGATTTTTTCTTAAACATTCTCATTGATTAGGTCTTTTACGCCCTGTAATTTTGGATGCCGGTCTTTACGTTCTCTCATTTAGCTCTGCAGACGAATATCACGAAAAAACAGTATTTTTTTTTGTTGAATTCTGCTATGAAGATTTATCCGGTATGAGATATTGAAATATCCTGATGCCAAATAGGCGCAATATACATAGGCGGTTCCATGAAAGCGTTATTGTTATACCCTTCTTTTCCAGATACCTTCTGGAGCTTCAGACACTCGCTTAAATTTATTCACAAAAAATCTGCCTTCCCCCCACTGGGGTTGCTGACCGTGGGGTCCATGCTACCGGAAGAATGGGAAAAACGTGTTGTTGATCTGAATGTAACCAAACTCACTGAAAAAGATCTGGCTTGGGCGGATTATGCCTTTATCAGCGCCATGGTAGTTCAAAGGAAATCGGCGCATCGCACCATCACGCGCTGCAAAAAAGCCGGCGTCAAAGTGGTGGCGGGAGGCCCTCTTTTCACGGCCGAATATGAGCTGTTTGATGAAGTTGATCATTTTGTGCTCAATGAAGCCGAGCTTACCCTTCCCCCCTTTCTGACGGATGTTAAGCGCGGATGTGCCCAGCGCATTTATGCAACCCGGGAGTTTGCCGACATTGAGCAAACACCCACTCCCATGTGGCGGCTTATCAATTTGAATTACTATGCCTCTATGAGTATTCAGTTTTCCCGGGGTTGTCCGTTCAATTGTGACTTTTGCAATGTTACCACTTTGTTGGGTCACCGGGTACGTATTAAATCCTCCGCCCAAATAATTACCGAGTTGGATAGTCTCTATAACATGGGCTGGCGCGGGCAGGTTTTCTTTGTAGATGACAATTTTATCGGTAACAAAAAGTATCTAATGGCCCAGCTCCTGCCGGCCTTGATTGAATGGCGCAAAGAGAGAAGGGGATTTTTATTCAACACGGAGGCCTCTATCAATCTGGCCGACTATGAGGATTTGATGGCGACCATGGTGGAAGCCGGATTTGATACCGTTTTTATCGGAATCGAAACACCCGACGCAGAAGGTCTGGCCGGATGCAATAAAAAACAGAATAAAAACCGCAACCTGATCAAAAGCGTAAAACGCATCCAGCGCACCGGGTTGCAGGTGCAGGGTGGGTTCATCGTCGGCTTCGACTCCGATGGCCCATCAATCTTTCAGAGACAAATAGATTTTATTCAAAAAAGCGGCATCGTAACCGCCATGGTGGGACTGCTTCAAGCGCCCCCGGGCACCAAACTATATGAACGTTTAAAAAAAGAGGGACGGCTCCGGGGCTTGGTCTCCGGAGACAACGTGGACGGCACCACAAACATAATACCGAAAATGGGCCTCAACCAGCTGCTCAAGGGGTATCAAAATATTTTAAGCAATATCTACCGCCCCCGCCCCTACTACCGCCGTGTAAAAACATTCTTGCGGGAATATAAAGCCCCCAAGATTTCTATCCCGGTGGACTTTCAGCGCTTTCTGGCAATTTTTCGCACCTCGATCAGAATCGGAATTTTTGGTAGGGAACGAGTGCAGTACTGGAATCTGCTCGTGTGGACGCTTTTCCGGTGTCCGAAGCTCTTGCCGCTGGCAATAACATTGGCCATTCATGGTCATCATTTCCGCAAAATATGCAAATTGTAACTAAACGCAATGACCTATGACTATCTAATCGTTGGTGGGGGTATTGTCGGAATTTCCACGGCCTGGCAACTGTTACAGCGTTATCCGAATCAACGAATTCTGGTACTGGAAAAAGAGCCCCGTTTTGCCGCACACCAGACCGGACACAACAGTGGGGTGATTCATGCCGGTGTCTACTATCAGCCGGGCAGTTTAAAATCAGATTTTTGCCGTCGGGGCAATGAAGCCACCATCAAATTTTGTCTTGAGCACGGTATTCCTTATGAGCAGTGCGGCAAACTGCTGGTGGCCACCGACAAAAACGAATATAGCTTGATGGAGAAGCTGTTTGAGAGGGCTGGGGAGAATGGGATTGAGGCGGAATGGCTCAACCGTGAGCAATTAAAAGAGCGGGAACCGAACATTTCCGGCCTGGGAGCGTTTTTCGTACGCCAAACAGGCATTGTGGATTTTTGCAGAATCACTGATAAAATGGCGGACTTGTTTAAGGCCGGCGGCGGTAATGTGTGGCTTGATTGCGAAGTATTAGGTCTGGAAGAAAAAGACAACGGATTACGTGTTCGAACATCTACGGAAGAGTTCAGCACGCGCTATCTGATTGCCTGCTCGGGTTTAATGGCGGACCGCCTGGTAAAGATGTTGGGCATCCGGCCTGATTTCCAGATTATCCCCTTTCGCGGCGAATATTTTCGGCTGCCACCGGAAAAAAGCAATATCATCAACCACCTGATCTACCCCATACCCGATCCGGATATGCCCTTTTTAGGCGTCCATTTAACCCGCATGATCGACGGTACTGTCTCAGTGGGCCCCAACGCAGTTTTGGGCTTCAAAAGAGAAGGATACAAAAAAACAGATGTGAGTTTTCACGATATCAAAGAAATGGCCGCATTCAGCGGGTTCTGGAAAGTCCTGCAGCAGAACCTGAGGGCGGGTTTATCCGAATTTAAAAATTCAATATGCAAACGTGGATATCTGGAACTTGTCAGGAAATATTGCCCCCAGATTAAATTGAGTGATTTAACACCCTATCCAGCCGGGGTGCGCGCCCAGGCGGTGGCCAAAGACGGCACCCTGATTCATGATTTTTTATTTGTTCACACGAAAAGAACCTTCCATGTATGCAATGCACCGTCCCCGGCGGCCACCTCTGCAATTCCAATCGGAGCGCATATTGTAGACCGGGCCGGGGAGATCTTCGGATAGACCTATCGGCTGCGCGGTTGGCCTGAAAAGCGGCCAAATCGAAAAAGATACTTTGTCCTTATTCGAAGTTCGACGTTGGGCGTTCGATGTTCGACGTTCGAATCAATTCAGTGTCACAGGATATGCAATCATTTTCATCGGACTTACCAAAAATAGAAGAATTTATTGAACTGAGTGGCCGGCAAATGCTTGAAATCGGTTGCGGTGATGGCAGGCTTTCATCGCTGTTGGCGAATAAAGTTAAACGCCTCACCGCCATTGACCCGGACAAAGCCATGATCGATCTGGCCCGTAGAAAAATAAGCGGTGTGGATTTTCGTGTCGGCTACGGAGAGAAGTTGGAATTCAACGACAACTCTTATGATATCGTTCTGTTCAGCTATTCCCTGCACCATCAGGATTGTGTCAAAGCACTGGGGGAAGCTAAACGGGTGTCAAGAGATAGCGGCGGCATCCTTATCCTTGAGCCATCAACTGAAGGTGAATACACGCAATTTGTATCCATTTTCCAGGAAAATGAAAAAAATCGATTAAGCACAACTTTATCGTACCTCAAATCCGGCAATTTCGACATCAGCCGGGAAGAAGCATACTTTGTGAACTACCATTACAATGACGATAAAGAGTTATATTATCATTTTATGGATAGTTATATGGGCGAAAATAATGCTGAAGCAATCGAAAGAATGAAAGCAATATTGGGAAGCAAAAAGACCGCCCGGCCGATCGTTATTAGTGATAAAGTCAATATAATCTTACAGAAATATTAGTTTATTTGGAATTCTCAATCATCTTCTTCAGCTGCTCCAAGGCCTCATCCGGCATTTTAAAGGAATGCTCCGGCCCCGGGAATACACCGTCCTGAACTTCCTTTTTGTAAGCTCCGAGCGCTTCCAAAATGATGGGTCTTATCCGGGTATATTGTTTGACAAACTTGGGCACAAATTTATCGAACAATCCAACCATATCATGCGTGACCAGAACCTGGCCGTCCACATCGGGGCCGGCGCCGATGCCGATAACCGGTACTTTGACCGCTTCGGCAACCAGCTTCCCAAGGGGGGCCGGCACCGCTTCCAGAATCATCGAGAACACGCCTGCATCCTCCAGGGCTTTGGCGTCATCAATAATCTGTTTGGCGGCCGTGGCATCCCGTCCCTGCATCTTGAAACCGCCCAAAGCGCT
>JAJRVC010000431.1 GCA_024277475.1 Deltaproteobacteria bacterium | reverse complement strand
GGCAAAATTGCGGATCGAATTGTAGATTACGCCAATCTTATCGTGGGGAGGTGGCGCGGCGGGCTGGCCCATGTAAATATTTTAGCTTCCATGCTTTTTGCCGGAATCACGGGGGTGGCATTGGGCGATATCGCAGCACTCGGCTCGATTTTTATCCCGGCTATGAAAAAACAGGGGTATGACGGTCCTTTTGCTGCCGCCGTCACGGCATCCTCATCTATTATCGGTCCCATCATTCCGCCTTCCATGATTATCGTCATCTACGGTGCGGTGACCTCGGTCTCAATTGGTGCTCTGTTCGCGGCAGCCATCATTCCCGGTATTCTAATGGGCCTGTCTCAGATGATAATCGTGGTTTTTTTGGCCAGGCGGCGAGAATACCCAAAAATTGAAATTCCCCTGACGACCAAAAAACTGGTTCTTGGCACCAAAGATGCCCTGGTTCCTTTGATGATGCCGGCGATTATTATTTTCGGTATTTTATCAGGAGTCTTTACCCCGACTGAAGCTGCCGGCATAGCGGTACTTTATGCCTTTGTGGTCGCCTCCCTCTTTTATCGCAGCCTGAAATGGCGGGATTATGGAGCGATATTTCAGGCGGCATTTCTGTTTTCGGCCAAACTCCTGTTAATTGTCGGCTGCGGTTCGATCCTGGCGTGGGTTTTTGGAATTGAAAATGTTCCTGCAAAAGTGAAAGGATTGTTTTACTCGGTAAGCCACAATAAATATATTCTTTTGATACTGATCAATCTTTTCTTGATTCTGCTGGGTATGTGGCTGGACTGTTCGGCTTCGATTATTCTTTTTGCACCAATGTTAGCTCCTCTGGCAATGGAAATCGGCATCGATCCGGTCCACTTCGGTATTTTAATGATCGTCAATCTGAACATCGGACTGCTGACGCCACCGCTGGCCGTCTGCCTTTTTGCCGCTGCCGACATTTCCCGTGATCCGTTCGGGAAGGTAGTGATCGCCGTATTGCCTTTTTTGATCGCTTCACTTTTCACCCTGGCGCTGGTTACGTACATTCCGGCGATAACCATGACCCTTCCTCGAATGCTGGGGCTTTTGTGATTGGAATCCATTCATTCTATCTTCGATTGCTGTTCCAGTTGCGCCTGTATTAACAGGATTTCAGTATCGTGGGTTACACACAGCCGGTGCCAGCGTTCATCGAGCATATCCGCCGGCCGCCAAGCCGTCATACTCACGATGCAATGGTCAGAATCCCTTCCGTACGTCTCACCTGAAACAACCCGGGTGGAAATACGCGGCAACTGCTGATCCGGATCTCCGATATGGTAGTCAATGATCAGGCGTTGCGGATCCGTCTCAACACTAACCCATATTTCAGAGCTGTCAAAGAGTGATGCCCCTTTGTAAAGCCCGACACGCTCCGTTGGTTGGGTGTTAAAACAGCCCAGAGCCCATCGACCTATCATTTCCGGGTCAGACAGATATCGAAAGGCCTGCTGAGCAGGTACATTAGCTTCAATACTGACTGTGTGGCAAAGTGGGTCGTATACATTCATTTTGATCACTTTATTTTAGGCCATGATAGTGAATCCGCGTTTCTGAGGGTGAGTATTGCTAAAATAGGATGGTATGTCAAGTTGGCAGAGGTGCTCGATCTGATGCAAATTTCCTGTCCATATTATCCAGAAGTTTTTCCATCAGCCAATACGTCTCCGGTATCTGCTCGGTTTGGGCGATCACGTCCGCCTTGTCGCTGACAAACGGACCCGGCTGCCACTCGTGGCCGTATTGTTCGGCATAGGATTTAACCATCCCGCGGGTGTATTCGGGATGAAACTGTAACCCCACTGCCGGGGATTCGGTATGGATAAATGCCTGGTTGACAGTCGGCTCACTGTCGGCAAGGCGGGTGCATCCGGCAGGCAATGAAAAATGATCACTGTGCCAGTGAAAGGTCAAAAACGAATCCGGAACATCTTTAAAAAGAAATGAATTTTTCCCATCCGGGTTCACAGAGACCTCATGCCAGCCGATTTCCGGGTGTTTATTGGCGAAAGCCCGGCCGCCAAAGGCTTCCGCCAGAAGCTGGGCACCCAAACATATTCCTAAAACGATTTTGCCGGATCTCAGCGTGTCGTCTAAAAATTTTTTTTCAGAAATGAGCCATTGATTTGCCTGCTCCTGCCAGACGTGCTGCGAACCTCCCATGATCATCAACCAGTCGAAATCGTCCTGGTGTGGAAAAAGCTCCTGGTTGAAGACATCGGTTTTGGTGATGGCATAATCATTTTTTTGGGCCCAAACGGCAATGTTGGTTTCAGTGAAATAATCCGGATCATGTTCTAACAGATGCAATCGCATGTTTTATACCCTATCGTGGAATTATTGCTTTTATTTTTCGATCCCATCCTGTATCATATTAGACTTCAGATCGTCAAAGGTCATGTTGAGTTTCATTGATTATTTTTTGAGATGCTTTAGCATTGGTTGAACGGTTACTATTTATTGTTTGTGTCTTGATGCCTTTGTGGCTATTCTTTCCGTTTTATCCGGATTGGGTGGACTGGGCTTCGCCCAATTGGGATGTTGGAATTATTCCATTTGCAGGGCAAATTCAGAAACCCAAAAAAAATTCCAATATTTTCAGAGGATTGTAGAAATTTTGAGATGTTAAGTGTGATACTTAAAGGAATATGTTTGCGGAGGCGCGCTCATGGAAAAACAAAATCTGCTGGCGGGAAAGAGAATTCTTATTGTCGATGATGAGCCTGATGTATTGGAAAGTCTGGCTGATTTACTGGCCGAGTGCAAGGTTACCGGTGCAACTAATTTCGAGCAGGCTAAAAATCTGTTGGAAAACCAATATTTTGATATGGCGATTTTAGACATTATGGGCGTTGATGGCTATGAGTTATTAAAAATATGCACCGAAAAGCGGGTGATCGGTGTCATGTTGACGGCCTATGCCATGACCCCGGAAGATATTAAAAAATCCTATGAAAACGGGGCGGCATCGTTTGTGCCCAAAGAAAAGATGGCCGACATCACGACGTACATGGCTGATATTTATGAAGCCAGGGAAAAGGGCAAGAATCTGTGGTGGCGCTGGTTTGACCGTCTGGCGGATTACTGTGAGAAAAAATTCGGTCCCGAATGGCAAAAAGAACATGGTTTTAAGATTAGATGAACTAAAAGAAAGGGTTGATGGTGGTAGGAACTTCAGCCCGGCTGATACCCAACTTTGTTATCTCGGGACGGCAATCGTTATCAGCTTACTGTTAATCCTGATTCCCCGGGCTGCTTCCGCTGTCGTCGGGCAGGAAAGGGTACTGTCTTTTTACAATACCCACACCTGTGAACGTCTTACAGTAATTTTTAAACGGCAAGGCAAATATGTTCACGAGTCGTTGGAAAAAATTAACTATATCCTGCGGGACCATCGGTCGGGTGATATCCATTTGATTGACCCGAAGCTGTTGGACTATCTTTATGATCTTCTGACCGAGGTCGGTAATCACGGAGAAGTGCATATTATCAGTGGATACCGTTCGCCGCAAACCAACCAGAAATTGCGTCGGCGCAGTAAAGGGGTTGCCAAGGGAAGTCAGCACCTTCAGGGCAAAGCCCTGGATTTTCGACTTCCTGGTACCGATACAGCCGTGTTGCGTGACGCCGCCCGGAAAATGAAGCGGGGCGGGGTAGGGTACTACCGGAAATCCGATTTTATTCAGATAGATACCGGTCGAGTCCGCTACTGGTAAACCCACTGATCAATTCATAAGCCGTCGGCATCGATCAAATTTGCACCCATCAAGCATGCCCTCGCGGTAACGGTAGAACCTTTTAAATTCTCATCCCGACAGGTCGGGGTGGTTTATGAATTGAGTTAGAACATTTTGTAATTTATTACAAAATAGGAGGTTGCATTATGAGAAAAGAACGTATTTTAAGGAGTCTATAAATGAGCACCGTCATCCACCCTCTTCCGCTGGGCGTTGCCAACGCGTTTATCCTGAAAGATCAGGGTACGGTACTGGTGGACTGCGGTCCTCCCAAAAAGGCCGATGCCTTCATTAAACAGTTGGCGACGGCCCAAATCAAAGCGCAGGACATCCAGCTGATCATCATCACCCACGGTCACTGGGATCATATCGGATCGGCGGCGCAGATCAAGGAGATCACAGGTGCAAAAATTATGATGCACCAAAAAGAACGCAAATGGCTGGAAGATCTGTACACATCCCCCCCGCAGGGAGTGGGGGGCTGGGGCCGTTTCCTGGCAAAAAGCATGGCGGCCGTGATGGCTCCCTTTATTCACGTCAAGTCCGCCGCGGTGGATATCGGTTTCGACGCCGACGAGCTGTCATTGGATGAATACGGCATTGCCGGCCGGATTGTTTATACTCCCGGGCATACCGCCGGATCGATCAGTGTTTTGCTGGATTCCGGTGAAGCTGTTGTGGGGGACATGGCCATGAACAGTCTGCCCATGCGTCTTTCGCCCGGACTGCCCGTTTTTGCCGAAAACCTTTGCCAGCTCATGGAAAGCTGGCGGATGATTCTCAAGCAGGGGGTTGCAACCCTATACCCCTCCCACGGAGGGCCTTTCTCTGCGGATGTCATGCGCAAGGCGTTAACATAAAATTCAGCATTCATATTCAGAATTGATACTATCTTATCCTTAGCGATGAAATTTTTGGGGGGACATAATTTTTTGGAGTTGATCGGAGAAGGTATTTGAGCCTGCTGGTTCCAATTGTTTGATTGTATTGATTTCCCATTGTGCTTCCGCCAACCGCTTGAGTTTGAGAAGCACCAGGGTCCGATTAAAACGGAGTTGGGCCTGTTTCGGATACCGCTGTATCGCTATATCAAAGTGGCTTAATGCGCTGTGGTAGTCGCCTCGCGCAAAATATACAAGCCCCAGACCATTATGCGCCCGGGGCGAATTGACATCAAATTTTAACGCCTGGGAGTAAATGGAAAAAGCCTCCCTTATCTTACCCGCTCTTCTGGCCCGGTCACCGTTGTTGGCCCAGGTTGATGCCAGGGTGCCAAGTGCATCCTTCAACAATATTTTCGTGACGCCGTCCTCGGGCGCCTGCGCAAGTGCAACCTGATAGTATCCGACGGATCCGGCGAAATCACCTTTATACGTCAATATTCTGCCTGACATCGTTTTGTTTCTTGCCTGGAATAAACGCTGTGAATTGTTTTGAAAACCGGACAGGGAACCAGGGGGGCGGCTCGTCAAAAGAAATTCAGGAAATTGACGCGCTTTCATCAGGGCGGCAAGATTCTCCGGGGTGGTTTCCCGGCCGAAGCATCGTGAAGCCGAGTGTTCCAAATACGCAAAATTATCGGTATTCAGAGGACCTTGTCCCACAAAGCGGTCAATGTCATCATCCGCCAACAAGTAAAGTCC
Organism: Deltaproteobacteria bacterium; assembly: GCA_024277475.1. Next base: position 323 of record JAJRVC010000431.1, on the reverse strand, counting down.
CAGCAACGATGCCGGCGAACCAATTCCGACTGAAGCCAGATCCTTTTGAATGACAGTTGCTTGCATACGATGTGTGAAATCAGAAAGGTCCAGTGTTATTGGATTTTGGCTTCCGACCGCCACCACGTAGGATACTGTGTACCACAGGCTCAAATGCGGGAATTCCGTCCGCATCGTTCGCAATACACACTTGAAATCGTCCATCGACATCCAGTGCAGCGGCACCCACTGACAAAAGAGCCCCCGATCGGTCAAACGGGAGCGAACCAGGCGGTACATTTCGCGGGTATACAAAATCCAGCTGTCGGCACTCCAGGGATGGG
>JAJRVC010000430.1 GCA_024277475.1 Deltaproteobacteria bacterium | reverse complement strand
GCCTTCGACTTCAATCAGCCGTTCAGCTGCGCTTTCGATAATCTCCAAAGTCTGAGCTCGGAAAGCCGCCACCATCCTTGCGGCCAGCGACGGGCCGATCCCTTTAATGATGCCGGATGCCAGATAGGCCTGGATACCGCCAGCCGCCGCCGGCAGTGTCACTTCATAAGAGTGAATCTTAAATTGCGGGCCATATTTTGGATGGGTTTGCCAGGTACCTTTAATTTTAAGGGCTTCACCGGGACTTACTCCCGCCAGATAACCAACCACGGTAACCCCGGCAACCGGATTGAGGGTCTTCAGACGCGCAATGGTATAATGAGTCTCTGCACTATAATAAGTGATATGCTCAAGTTTTCCTTCGATGGTGATCAAGGAGGGATCGTTTTTATTGTAAGAATTCATTTTAAATAACGAGAGCCTCCCTTCAAGAGCCTCGGAGTCGAGCGATCGATTTAAATACAAAGTGTGGGGTGATCTATAGTTGATGTGGCCGCAAAAAGGCACAAAAAACACAAAAATAAAATTTTACACTTAATAATTTCAATGAGTTACAAAGTCAAAATTCGAGAATTTTGACTTTTTACGAGATTATCAAAGTTATAAGTGATCTAAAGTTAATGTATCACTTCGCTCCGTCGTTAATAAAAAAGATAGAATTCCTTAACTTTAGGCACTTTAGTTCACTTTAGCTCACTTTAGGCACTCGTATGTAATAAAACCAGCACTCCCTTTCAGGGAGGAACCAGTGCCGGGCCCTCTGGACCCGGGTATCTACTCCCCCGATAAAGCGGGATCTCCGCTACGCTACGACCGGCTAAGCTTGTCCGGATTGGGATTTAGTAGTTGTTAATGGCTATTGGCAATGATCCATTTGGCTGCATCATACAGATTTTCAGCGGTGTAATCCGACACGATCTGCCTTTTTTCCAATATCTGTTCAATTTTATGATCTTTGCCGGTTTTAACCAGCACCGCCTTGCCGCACCCGGCGTTGCGGGCACACTCGATATCTTTGACGCTGTCGCCCACCATAATCGACTCTGACAAATCAATATTATATCTATGCTGTGCCTGTAACAGCAATCCCGCTGAAGGTTTACGGCAGTCGCATCCATCATCGGGCAGGTGAGGACAGAAAAAAATATCCGTTATCCTGCCACCGCCTGAGGCAATCGCAGCTTTCATCATGGCATGAATGGTGTCAAGTTCTCCGGGGGAGATGAATTTGCGGGCAAGTGCCGATTGATTGGTAACCACAATGGAGGTGAACCCGTTGAGCGTCAACAGCCGGATAGCCTCGATGCTACCAGGAATAAATTTGAATTCAAATCGGTTCTTGATATAGTCCGGCGAATCGTGGTTGATCGTACCGTCCCTGTCTAAATAGACGACTTTGCGTAAAGCTTGCTGTCCCATCTGCTATTCTGCAACCATAAAAGCGTCCGAATAGCCGTTTTGTATGAAAACGGCTTCATTCATTGCGGCATCTTCCAAGGTTTTAAACGCCCCCACTCGAACCCTGTAAAACATCATATCTCCACGGTCATAAAGGGTAATGTGGGCATTCTTGTACTGTTCATCAAGCTTGCGTTTCAGCCTTTCGGCGTTTTCACGGTTTGCAAAGGCACCGACCTGAAAGGTAAAATTGCCCGAATAATAGTCCCCCTGCACATAGGTGCGACCTGTGCCACCATCGGTAGCAACAGGTGTACCCAAAGCGGTAATCTCGACTTTGGCCGTGCCGGGTCCGACGAGCCCGAGTTCTTTGGCCGCCGAATAGGAAAGGTCAATGATTCTGCCGCGCACAAAAGGCCCCCGGTCGTTGATCCGCAGCTCCAATTGCCGATTGTTTTCAAGATTAAGAACTCGAACGTAGGTGCCGAGCGGCAGGGTTTTGTGAGCTGCCGTCATGGCATACATGTCGTAGATTTCGCCGTTGGAGGTTTTTTTGCCGTGAAAATCCTTTCCATACCAGGAAGCGATCCCGCGTTGATGAAAACCTTTTGAATCCGGCAGGGGCTGATACCATTTCCCGAGAACTTTGTAAGGTCTGGGATAACCGGCCGGTTGCTGTGGCGGAGGCTTACTGGTTGCACAGCCGATGACAAAAAATAACAGTGCAACGAAAGCAGGGAGACACCGGATTATTCTATTTTTTATAGGAAAGCAAAATAACGATTTGAAAATTTGATCAATCTCCGCGTCATTTGACATTTATGTTTTCCAAGTAAGGACTAAAATTAAGGTTCTCTCTCTTTTTATAAAAGTAGATACCCGGGTCCAGGGGGCCAGGATTCCGATGTTAGATTGAACGTTCGACCCGGTCGTTCGATCCCGAGGCTCTCGAAGGGCAGAATTCCACAAATATTCAATCATTTTCCTTTGTGCCTTCGTGCCTTCGTGGCTGACTTTTTGCCTCTTTTCCGTTGTTTTGTCACTGTTCGCGACTTTTTGTTTTCCAGCGCCAATGCTATTACATCCAGCATCTTGTCCACGAAATGAAACCGGATATCCTTCTCGACCTTTTTGGGGATGTCCTCTAAATCTTTTTTGTTCCACTCCGGCAAAATGATTGTCTTGATGCCGGCACGATGCGCGGCAAGCACTTTCTCTTTAACACCGCCCACCGGCAGTACCTGACCTCTTAAGGTAATCTCGCCGGTCATGGCAAGATCTTTGCGAATACGTGTGCCGGTCAGCAGGGAGGTCAATGCCGACAGCATGGTTACCCCGGCGGATGGACCGTCTTTGGGGATGGCACCGGCCGGCACGTGGATGTGGATGTCGTGGCTATCAAAAAAATCCTCGTCGATTCCTAGGGAAGCGGCATTGGCCCGCGCAAAGCTTAACGCGGCTGTGGCCGATTCTTTCATGACGTCTCCAAGCTGACCGGTCAGAGTCAAGCCTTTTTTACCCTTCATCGCCGTGGCTTCAATAAAAAGAAGCTCGCCGCCGGTGGGTGTCCATGCCAGGCCGGTTGCCACACCCGGTGTTGTTATCCGCATCTTGGTTTCCGAGGTTAAACGAACGGGTCCAAGATATCCGTGAAGGTCGGCGATATTGACATTCACCGATTTTACTTTATCCTGAACAATCTTAGTGGCGACTCCACGACAAATATTAGCTATCTCCCGTTCCAGATTTCGCAGGCCGGCCTCACGGGTATAGCCTGTAATAATGTGTTTTACAGCGCCGTTGGTAAGTGAAATCTGTTTGGCGTTGAGGCCATGGGCTTCCCGCTGACGGGGTATGAGATAACGGTTGGCAATTTTTAGTTTTTCATCCAGGGTGTATCCGTGGAGCATCAGCACTTCCATGCGGTCGCGCAACGCCGGCGGGATGGTGTCCAGGATGTTCGCGGTTGTAATGAACATCACGTTGGAAAGATCGAAAGGTACATCCAGATAATGGTCGGAGAAAGAAAAATTCTGTTCGGGATCCAGCACTTCCAATAATGCTGAAGAAGGATCGCCGCGAAAATCGCTCCCGACCTTATCAATTTCATCCAGCATGAACACCGGATTGTTCGACTCCGCGCGCCGCAGCCCCTGGATGATTCGACCGGGAAGCGCGCCCACATAAGTACGCCGATGTCCCCTGATTTCAGCCTCATCACGCACACCGCCCAGGGAAATACGGTGAAATTTACGTCCCAGAGCCCTGGCAATGGATTGTCCCAGCGAGGTCTTGCCGGTTCCGGGAGGTCCGGCAAAACACAAAATAGGTCCTTTAGACTCCGGTTTCAGCTTGCGAACCGCCAGGTATTCGATAATGCGCCGTTTTGGTTTTCCCAGCCCGAAATGATCGTTATCCAATATTTTTCTGGCTTTTTTAATGTCCAGGTTGTCCGTGGTGCGATCGTGCCAGGGCAAGGCCGTGATCCAGTCCAGGTAAGTCGATGCCACCGTATATTCAGCCGAAGAGGGATGCATGCGGGACAACCGGTCCAGTTCCCGTTCGGCTTCCTTGCGGGCCTCATCAGGCAGATTTTTCTCCTCTATCTTGGCCCGGTATTCATCAAGCTCGACACCCGCGTCATCTTTTTCTCCCAGTTCTTCCTTGATAGCTTTCAGTTGCTGCCGCAAATAATACTCTCGTTGACTTTTGTCCATATCCCCCTTGACCTGGTTCTGTATTTTGCTGCCCAGTTCCAGGATGTCGAGTTGATGATTCACTAGGCGGGTGACTTCCTTCAATCGCTCTTTAACGTCTACGGTTTCCAGGACTTTTTGTTTTTCTGCGGCAGTCGAATTGATGGTCGACGCAATCATGTCCGCCATGGTGCCGGGTTCCTGAATGGTTTTGGCCATCTGAGCAATCTCGGGCGGCAGCCCCGGGGACAACTCCACTATCCTTTCAAACTGGTTCACAAGGTTGGACATCAACGCTTCGGTTTCATTGTCCTTTTTCTCGATATCTTTAATCAGCTCAACGCGGGCTCGAAGGTAAGATTTTCCTTCTTCGAAAGCCATAATCTTAAATCGGTTCAACCCCTGTACCAAAAGCTGGGTGCGATTATCCTGTGTTTTCGCCATTTTGAGAATCATGGCGCTGGTGCCCATTGAAGCCAGATCTTCCCGATCAGGAGTATCTTTATCTTCGGGCTTTTTCGATACCATCAAACCGATGATACGATCTTTCGCCATGGCTTCATCAACCAGCTGGACGGACTCACCTTGCAGGACCACCAGCGGTAATACCATTTTTGGAAAAAGTGCGGCATCATACAATGGCAGAATGGGAAGAATTTCCGGTACCTTTTCTGCATCCAATTCCATGGGTGGCCGTTGATCAGCCATAATTTCCTCCACGTTACTTATTTTGAAAATTATATGAGAATTCCTAAAAAATGTCCGGGATTAAGACTGAATTCCTAATTTCGTATTCCAAAATCATTGACCCTATCCGTCCTGGATCGGTACTTTGTGCGTTCGTTCGGGCGGCAGTTTGGCCAGTCGAATTTCAAGCAGCCCGTTTTGATAGGCGGCGGACACCACTTCCGGATCAATGGGTGCCGGCAGAAAAAGGATACGCTCAAATCTACCATACTGGATTTCAGCAAGTCGATAGGTAGCATTGTGGGAGCAATGCCTCGCAAAACGATTCCCCCGTATCCGAACCGCCTTGCTGCTTATTTCGACATCCAGATCATCTTTGTCGACACCCGGAATCTCGGCCAAAATGATAACCTCGTCCGGGGTTTCGTTCATGTCCATTGGAGGCTTCCATGTACGTTCAGCCAGGGTGAAAACCGGACTCACCGATCGAAACATATCTTCGATCGTCTTTTCGAATTTGGAACCAAGTTGACCGAAATCATCTAAAAATCGTATTTTGATGTACTCCATTTCCGGCTCCTAATGCTTTTAGTTATGTTTTCTTCTCCTTTATGCCAGATTGTAGCTAGTTTCCATCCATAAATGGCCCTTTTTTCTCTGAGTGGCGTTCTCCGCGGGTTTACGTCTGCGAAGTACGAAAAGTACGTCTCAACGTAAACCCTTGTGCGGCCTTGCTCAGAGAAAAAATTGCTCATTTCTGAATTGGAAACTTACGCCAGTGCCCATGGATAAAATAGGCTTTGTGGATGGGCACTAGCTAAATAACACCAAAACACTGATTTGTAAAGAGATGAGGGAAGATGGAGGCACGGAAGGGGAAAGGCGGAATAAAATGTTGTTTCACACGAGGTGTCAGCCCTGTCCTCTATTTTTCCGCCTTCCGAATTACCACTCCAGATTTCTGTCTCTGTTTTCTGCCTTCAGGTTAGCTGCCCTCTGACACCCATTATCACGCTATGCACTCTGCCCCATGCTCTTTATGCCTATCGCCGCAATTCGCAACCCTTCTTGACAAGGTGGTTGCCATGCTTAAATTTGAGAAAACCCAAAGGCCCACAAATAGGAGATTTGACCATGGCACTTGTAAAATGGGATCCGTTCAGAGATGTGGAGAAGCTTCAGAACCGAATTAATCGAATGTTCGAGGATTCCTTCGGTCGTACCCTGGATCCGAATGATGATATGAGTTTGTGTGCCTGGACACCACCGGTCGATATTTACGAAACTGAAAGTGGGGTTATGCTGGCAGTGGAGTTACCCGGCGTCGGCAAAGAAAATATTTCCGTAGAGGTTAAAGATAATATTCTGACTCTCAAGGGAGAACGAACGGCCGATCCGAAAATAAAAAAAGAAAATTTCTACCGACAGGAGCGCTGTTACGGAACATTTCAAAGATCATTTACCCTTCAACATAACATTCAGCCCAATCAGATCAAAGCTACCTTTAAAGACGGGGTGCTGGAAATAGAGATCCCCAAGCCCGCAGAAGAACAGCCCAAACAGATTACGGTGACCGTTGAATAAGGATAACCGACGTAATTTAAAAATCGTCATCAGCTCCCAGTACTTTCTATATTTCGGAGTACTGGGAATTTTTTTGCCCTATTTTAATCTGTACTGCTATCACCTCGGATTTTCAGGCCTGCAAATCGGTCTTCTATCGGCCCTACGATCGATGACCCTGGTTTTGTTCCCGTTAATCTGGGGAGCCTTGGCCGATCGCTTTCATGCGCGAAAACCGATATATATCCTGTGTAACTTTGTCAGCACGTCCATCTGGGTATTGTTTCTGCTCACCATCGATTTCTGGCCGATGATGCTCATCACGGCGTTTTACGGAATGTTTTATGCGCCCATCATATCCTTTCTAGAAGCTGTCACCATGGATGTGCTGGATGCCGAGAAAAAAAGCTACGGCCGGATACGGGCCTGGGGATCGATCAGCTTTATCGCCATGGTCCTGGTGGTCGGAAAAATTATCGATCTTTATTCAGTGGATGTCATCCTGATTCTAATTTTGGCAGGTTCCTTGATGCTGGCTGCGATTTCCTCACGCATACCTGCTTTCAAAACTCCTCAAACAGATCTTCTGACACGAGGCGCAAGCTCCCTTTTGCAGAAACGCACGATTGTTTTTCTGTTCTGTGCGTTTTTGATGCTGATCAGCCACAGCGCCTATTACGGTTTTTTTTCAATTCATCTGGAAAATTTAGGATACCGTAGCACCTTCATCGGAACCGCCTGGGCCCTGGCATCAACAGCTGAAATACTGGTTATGATCAAATCAGAAAAAATCTTCAGCCGCTTTTCCCTGGAAAATGTTCTCTTCGTCTCGTTTTTAGTGGCGGTTGTCAGATTGATGATCCTCTTTGTTGCTGAATCCGCGGTCCTGATCCTACTGTCCCAGATCCTGCATGCCGTAACCTACGGCACCTTCCATATGGCCAGCATCTTGTACATCGATCGTCTGGCACCGCAAAATGCCAAAACCCTGGGCCAGGCGGTCAATAACGGCATCACTTACGGGCTTGGATTGATGGTGGGCTTTTTTATCAATGGTTATGTCTATGAAATCACAGGATCATTCACGCTGTTTTTGATGAGCGCTTTAACCGCGCTGGCCGCAGGACTGTTGTTTCAAAGCTATCAACTGATGAGCCGCAGGGGGAATAAAGGGCTGGTTAGGCGTCCACGGGTTTAGAGGTCCCGGGTTCAAAGTTGAGAAAACAGACCTCGTTGAATAGCTTACTGGTTGAATGAAGGAATTCTATCTTAAAAAACCTAAACTCGATTTCATCCAATCAGAATTGGAACGGCTGGCTGATCATCATCTGAACCCCAACCTGTTCGTCGGACACGGCGGTGTCGATGCGGATCACGATGCCTTGGGCCAAGGCACGGATGCCGAGGCCGACATCCCATTTCATGTCGGAATGCAACGTACTGAAGTTCCATTCGGACGCCACCCGCCCGACCTCCACAAAGGGTACGAACTGCAGCCACTGGATACCGAGATATTTCTGGATCGACGGCCAGCCGTCAAACGGGTTCCAGCGGGGTATTACCCGCAACTCGGCAGAGTAATAAACAGCCGCTTTGTCGCTGAAACGGTTGGTGGGGTAACCGCGCATTTTCCAGATACCGCCAAGGGTCGGGCCGGTGTAACTCGGCGGCCGGTTTTTGATTTCATGGTTCGATTTCTCATCCCAGGTCGGAGAGAAGGACGTCCAGACATCCAGCGCAAGAACCGACTGCCGAAACCGGTTTGACAGTTTCAAAGGAACATACACATCCAGCTCGCTTTCAAGATTCGTCCAGGAATTCGAGCTGTCAAACAGGCCGAAATCCCGCGACACTTTCCCCCGCAAACCATAGCCCTTTGAAGGATTGAGGTAATAATCGCGGTTGTCGATGAAAACCGCAAAATCAAGACCGTTGGTCTTGCTTGTTTCGTCCAAGTGGCGGCCGTCGATCTGCTGCGAACGGTAAAACGGCCTCAACTCCAGGTAAGTCTTCCCGCTCGCCAACGGGTTCAGGGATGTCCCGCCTTCGGCACCGGATTTTAATAGCCCCTGGTCCATTTTGTACGTGCCGATGATCTCGTCTCTGCCATGGCCGATGGGAAGCAAATATTTGAATTTCATACGGAAAAAATTATCCCAGCCGTCACCCTTCACAAAATTGTCCTGGTCCGAGTCGTTGCTGCCGGCCCGCTCGTCGGCAAAACGGGGCTTTCCGTTGACATAGCTTTCAGCGTCAATAAAATGCCCGATCTGGACGATCGGATCTAAAAACAACCGTTTTACGCGAGGCATCTGGATATCGCGACCCACCAGAAAGCCCATGGCCGAGCCCGTGGTGCCCGCCATGACCGTTGCCAGCAGGGTCGATTGTTTCTGGGGGTAACCCACAACGCCGTGCACATACCCCGCAGCCAATCCAAAACTTTCATTGTAAAAGGCGTAGGGAAGGCTAAGCGTCTCTTTGGAAAATTTACCATCCGGACCGACAACGACTCCCGCGCCGAACGCTGAAAGACCGGTTAACAATACGAAAAGGAAGAATACTGCGAATACAATCTGTCGCATCTGTCTCGCTCCAGTCAAGTGCTTGAATATTTTCGTTTCTTCAGGATGATATGCTTGCTTCGTTATCTTTTTTTTATTCAACATTAATGTGGCCGCAAAAAGTCACAAAAACCACAAAAAATAAAATTTAACACTTAATAATTTCAATAGGTTATTAGATTGAAATTCGAAAATTTTGACTTTTTACGAGATTGTCAACATTCGGGACGTTCGATGTTCATTTACCCTTTGTCAGAGCGGCAAACGAGCCCCGAACACCACAAAAGCAACCTGATCGCCGGATGCCGTCATCACCACCCTGCCGGTATCTTCGGCAATGGCAATGGTCCATCCCAGGCCGTCCCTCACCGACTGATACCCGTCTTCAGCCCCCTGTAAAATCAGCTTGCCGTCGACGCGCTCCATACGTTCGATGGCACTGGCGGGTCTGGCGTCACGATTCGGGGTCCGGCCAATCGTCTTTTTTTCAAAATCAATCTTAAGAAACCGGGGTAAATTCATGCTTTCAATCGTCACTGCGCGACACCCGTTATCGGGGGTACATTCCATCGCGGAAATTACGGAAAACAGCAAGGGCCGTGACCCGTCAAAATCACCGGCCCAAGCCGTTAAGGAAGAAATAAAAATGGACAACCCAATCAAACCCAGCAATTTCATCTTATTCATGGCGATCTCCCATTGTTTTTTAAAATTTGTAAGACTCTTATCAACCATTTTGAGCTTGTATCTTCGTGGTAACCGTTCGATGGTAACCGTTCACAGGTTCAGGGTTAAGGAAGGGCATTAAAGACCCAAAATCCTCGTTAAAATTGCGCCTTCCGTCTTCTCACTTCACCGTGTATCCTTTACCTTCCAAACAGGCGCTGTAGGCGCGGTTGTAAGTATTACGCTTTTGCATGTATTGATTGGTCTGCTGCTTTTCCCACTGTTTCTGTGCCTTCTTGTCTTGCTCTTGCTGCGACGAACTTCGAACACCGCCGATAGTGCCGCCGGAAAGACCGCCGATAAGCGCACCTTTTTTGGCCCCCTTCTTGCCGCCGGCAATAGCGCCCACGCCGGCGCCCAGCAGTCCGCCGCCCGCACCGCCTTTAAGCGCGCCACCGGCTGTGCTGCTCGTGGCCTGCTTGGGTGGCGGCGGCGCCGTGGCTGTGGGCATTTGCATGGGATCAAACCCCGTCTGCCCTTTGGCCCAACCGTAACATTCAAATTTGTCTTTTTCCATTTGGTCTTGGCTTTGGCCCTTGGCAGGATAGATCATCAAATCCTGCGCCATAGCAGTTCCGGCAATAAAGACCGCGAGAAGCAAGACAATAAAAAATCGATTGATTCGCTTCATTCTATCTCTCCTTTCTTTTGTGATCGCCTTTGAGTAGATCATTATCTATTTTGGCCTTGCCGTAGTCGGCATAAACAAATCCCCCTCCCACCGAGAGCCGGTCGCTCCATTTATATTGAACCCCGGTGGCCTATCGAATCTGCCGATCCATGGGCCTGGCGGATGTGCGGTCACCGGAGTCCACCGGGTATATATCATAAGCAAAGTCCAATTGGAATAACCAAAGTTTATTGAGAGTATGGGGACGTTGTTCGAGAGTATGGGGACGTTGTTGATAAATCATACAAACCAATCGCTCTAGTTCCCACGCCTTAATATCTGCGCCACACCGGATGTCGATATGCCCAACCGTCTGGCGGTTTCAGCTAACGACACACCATATTCGTTGATCTATTTCAGTGCGATCGCTCTTCTCAGTTTCGGTAAAGGGCGACGACGACTGCCGGTTTGAAGCATGGCAACCGGTACTTTTTCATTTTGACAAAGTCGCTCTATCTCTTCCTTGATGCTTTTTTGCAGCTCCATGGCAGGCAGCTGATATTTCACCTTTTCCTCGGCATGCTTAATCACCTCTGACACAAATTCTCCGCTGCCAAGTATCCTTTCATCACTTTCTTCTTTAGCGCAGCTGTTTCTCATGGCTTTTACAATTGACCATCCCCCCATGGATCGGATTAAGCCACCGCCTGTCAAATCCGGTCTTTTCCCGAAAGCAATCCCTTTTTTAACAAATTCCTTATAGGATTTTTGGGCGTCTCCCTCTTTGTGGCCAAACCATTTTAAAACATAGCGCCTGTCCTGCCAATGGTTTTCGCAACAATTCATGATAACGCAATGACCACACCATTTGTACCAATCGAGTTTTGCCAAGGTTTCCACCATGCCTGCTCTCAACGGATTCAAGTGGATATAGCGTACAAGTTCCCTAAAATAGGGATCTTCCTCACAAACAATAGATTTATAACGATTTTGAAATAAGTGCCCATAGCGTTTGTGTCTTCGGTTATACGATATGGCATAGCCTGTAAGAAATCGACGCATGAATGTCGGCAGCCCGGCTGTGCTGCTGCGAAGTAAAATATGAGCGTGATTGGTCATCAGCACCCATGCATAGATAGAGGTCTCCGTATCCAGGGCTATTGAGCCCATGCGACTAACAAAATCTTCACGGTCCTTATCACTATCAACAATCTTGCGTCTTTCAATACCCCGGACAATCACATGATGCAACGTCCCCGGAGCATCCAGTCTAGCGCCTCGCGGCATATCAGCCCCCTTGATTCCCTTGATTCGTCCCTGTTGTTTTTACCACCTATTTATCCCAACCCTGCTCCTGCTCTTTCTTCCCATTTCCTGTATATATTCTGGTTTGTATATTTTGTCAACAACGTCCCAAATTGCATGGATCTTGACACGGCGCGCTCAAAGTGTGAGACTGCCTCAATACAAGTTTCGGTTACCGAAGCTTCACCTGCAGATCTATAGAGGAGATATCCATGGAGCCTCATTTGAAAGTTTTGTTTATCGATGCAGGAAGTGCTTTTTACCGCACGGACCGCTTTAAGGTCGGGACGTTTTTCGGCCCTGTTGACCTGGGGTTGCATCTGGCCGGGAAACACAACAGCCTCAATATTGGTACGGGATTATTGGCGGGATCAATTTTCCCCGGGACAAGCCGCCTGATTTTCAATGGGTTTTCTCCAGCTTGGGGCGGATTTTATATATCATCAATGGGGGGCGCCGGCCTGGTCTTTGAAAACTTGGGAATCAACATGCTTTCAGTTGTCGGCAAGGCACCGGTTCCTTCCATCGTATACCTCAACCGTACGCATGCTGAAGAGATTCATGTTGAAGTAACACCGGTTGATCTCAACAGTATCTGGAAAGAGGGTCGTCGCGGCTTATATGCTTTAATGGATCATACATACAAAATTTTCGGCGAGAGATACGCCACCGATCCCCGCATCCTGGCTGTCGGCCCTGCTGCAAGGTCTACGGATATAGGCGCCATTGCTTCCGTTCCAATCACGAATGGAAAATTGAGCCATGTGGATACCTGGGCCGGGCGCGGTGGGTTCGGATCAAAATTGCTTCAGGACCATGGTATTGCAGCAATAATTTACGGTGGTTCTTTCATAGATGAAGACTTCAGGGACCGCAAGGTTGCCGATGCCTGGTTTGTTGATAAATACCAAAAGAAGCTGGCCGCCAAAGATATCGAATCTACAACAAAGTACCGTTTTGATCCCAAACTCCAGACAGGCGGAACTTTCGGTGTCAACTATACGACCCTGGCCGGACGTATGCTCTTTTTCAACTATCGCAGCATCTACCTGGAAGAGGCAGACCGTCTTGAAATTCATAAAAAATTTATCCTCGAACACTACCTCAAGCAGTTTAACGAAGAGACAATTGTGCCAAAAAAGCAGAGGCATTGCGGAGAACCATGTGCGGCTGTGTGCAAAAAAATGCATGGTGAATATAAAAAAGATTATGAGCCTTATCAGGCCCTGGGACCGCTGTCCGGTATTTTTGATCAACGGGCCGCGGAAAAGCTGAATCATCATGCCGATATGTACGGCTTTGATGCAATTTCGGTTGGGGGTGTGGTTGCCTGGCTGATGGAGTGCCTTGGGGAAAGCACTGTTACTCCGCAGGAATTGGGAGTTTCCGGGATTCCTGTTTTCAAACTCGACGAATTTGATGTTGCAGCGACCTCCCTGCACAATGCCGCTATAGGCGTACAGCTCCTTGATGCCATTATTGAAAAACGAGGCATTCTGGATCTGTCACAGGGGGCCCGAAAATTCGCCCGGCGGCTGTCAAGGCGGAAAGGAGATAAAGTAAGAGATTGCTTTGTCTATACCGCCTACGCTCGTAAAGGCTGGATGGTGCCCAATCAGTACTGGACACCCGGGGTACTGTCTCCCATGTCAATAATGGGGAAATATTATATGCATTACGATAAAGATTTTCTGCCTCCCAGAGAAGTTGGCCGTTTCGGTGCCAGGCGTCTTCAAAGCGAGCTTATTATGGATAATCTCGGATGCTGCCGCTTTCACCGCTCCTGGGCAGAGGAGATGCTGCCGGATATAATGGGGTCCCTCTTTGATCTGAAAAAAAAGTATCTGGAAAATTGCCGCATCACAGCTAGCAGAATAAGCAGCCGCAACGCTTCTATCTACTGGGAGTCACAACGCAATATTGATTACATTCAAACCTTCCTGATACGCCAGCATGTTATAGAAGGCAACAATGACCCGGAGTTGCTGAAATGGATTGAAAATTTCGCCACAGACAGACAAGAAGCCGCCCTGAGCTACTGGTATGAAATCCACAAAGGCATTCAGGAGTCATTGAGAGAGTTTTAAATTATAAAAACGCTTCTTTCTTTTAACACAAGGAGAATGCAATGAGCCCTGCAACAAAAACTGCCGGCAGCCGGCAAGAACGTATTAACAAACTGAAACGGGCCTTTGCCTACAACCTTTTTTACAAACAGGGGGTTACCACCAGAACCGCAAGCCTGAATGATTACTATCTTGCTGTCTCCTATACCCTCCGGGACCGGATGCAGCATCTCTTTGTCAATTCGGTGGAGGCCCTGCTGGAAAAAGAGTCCAAGATTGTCTGTTACCTGTCTGCGGAATTTCTCATGGGCCCGCACCTGCATAACAACTTGGTCAACCTCGGGCTCTATGATGAGTTTGCTGAAGCAGCAGAAGAAAGCGGATTGGACTTGAAGAAAATCATCGACCATGAAGAGGAGCCGGGCCTGGGCAACGGCGGACTGGGTCGTTTGGCAGCCTGTTATCTAGACTCGCTCTCCACGCTGCAGATCCCGGCCATCGGCTACGGTATCCGCTACGAGTATGGCATGTTTGACCAGGAAATTGAAAACGGCTGGCAAAAGGAAATCAGCGATCGCTGGCTGCATCCGGGCAATCCCTGGGAGATCAAGAAACCGGATATGGCCTGCGATGTCGGATTCGGCGGTCACAGCGAAGAATACCACGGTGAGCGGGGAAACCGGCGGATGCGCTGGGTTCCCGCCCGGGTGATCACCGGTATCCCCTATGACACCCCGGTTCCCGGCTACAAGGTCAACAACGTCAACTTGCTGCGACTGTGGAGTGCAGAAGCTCACACTTCCTTTGATTTTGCAGACTTTAATACCGGCGATTACTACGGTGCAGTGGAAGACAAGATCAAGGCCGAAACCATCACCAAGGTCCTGTATCCTAATGACGAGCAGTTCCAGGGCAAGCGGCTGCGGCTGGAACAGCAGTATTTTTTTGTCTCCTGTTCCCTGCAGGATATGATCCGGATCCATTTGTTCAGCAATGACACCCTCGATAATTTTTTTGAAAATTTCACTGCCCAGCTCAATGACACCCATCCTGCCATCGCCATACCGGAACTGATGCGACTGCTGGTGGATGTGCATCTCTATGACTGGGACAAGGCCTGGGATATTACTTGTAAATCCTTATGCTACACCAACCATACGCTTCTTCCCGAGGCCATGGAGAAATGGCAAATTGACCTGTTCGGCGGGCTGTTGCCCAGACATCTTGAGATCATCTTTGAGATCAACCGGCGCTTTCTTGATGAAGTACGGCTAAAGTATCCTGATGATGACGGACGTATAAGCCGGATGTCCATTATTGATGAATCCGGCCCCAGGTATGTGCGCATGGCAAACCTTGCCTGCATAGGCTCCAAAGCCATAAACGGCGTGGCGGCTATGCACACCGAACTTTTGCGCAAACACACCCTGGCTGATTGGAACAGTATGTATCCGGGTAAAATCCGCAATGTCACCAACGGGGTTACCCCCAGACGTTGGATCGCGGTAAGTAATACGCGCCTGACCAAGTTGATTGCCGAGGCCATCGGCGAAAGATGGCTCACCCATCTTGAGGAACTCAAAAAACTGGAAAAGATGGCTGATGACACTGCATTTCTGGATGCCTGGCGCAAAGTCAAAGAGGACAACAAGCAGGACGTTGCCGACATGATTCTGCGTGATGATAAGCTGGTCATTAACCCCAAAGCCATGTTCGACGTTCAGGTAAAACGAATTCATGAGTATAAACGCCAGCACCTGAACGTGTTCCATATCATCACCCTGTACAATCGCATCAAGGCCAATCCGGACATCGATATCATGCCGCGTCTCTTTGTCTTCGGCGGCAAGGCTGCGCCCGGTTATTTCATGGCCAAACGAATGATCAAGCTGATTACCTCGGTGGCCGATGTGGTAAATAATGATCCTGACGTACGCGACCGTCTCAAGATCTTTTTTATTGCCAATTACAACGTCAAGATTGGCCATATCGTCTATCCCATGACCGACCTGTCCGAACAAATTTCCCAGGCAGGTATGGAGGCATCCGGGACCGGCAATATGAAATTCTCCATGAACGGGGCGCTTACCATCGGCACCCTGGATGGAGCCAATGTGGAAATCCGGCAAGAGGTTGGCGCTGAAAATTTCTTTCTTTTCGGACTCAACGTGGACGAAGTCATGGGACTGCAGTCCTCGGGCTATTATCCCATGGACTATTATAATAATAACAACGAACTTAAACAGGTTGTCGACTTGATCTCCTCGGGCCATTTCTCGCACGGTGACCAGGAGCTGTTCCGACCCATTGTGGACTCCTTGCTCTATGACGACCCGTACACACTCTTTGCCGACTACCAGGACTATATCGACTGCCAGGATCGGGTCAGCAACGCATTTACCGATAAAAAGCACTGGACAAGAATGTCCATTCTTAATACGGCCCGGATGGGCAAGTTTTCCTCGGATCGTTCCATCACGGATTACAGCCGGAAAATCTGGGATGTTCAACCCTTTCCTGTTGAGCTGAAATGGCAGCGAATTCCCGAAGACGGAGTCCTTTTTGCTCCCAGAAAGACTGCTAAAGAGGAAGGAATACTATGAGCATGGAAAAGCAGGCATGTGATTTTACTATTTTCGGGGCGCTTGATGATCTGTCCCAGTGAAAGCTGATCCCCTCGCTCTATCAACCGGATATGGCCGGTTTGCTGCACGATGACACCATTGATCAGGAAAGGCAACTAAACTGGCTAAGGGCCCACTCAAAAATAAATTCACATTTTGGACGCCGATCCATCCCGTCCGGCGGCGTTGCGGAAGCTCGAAATATGCTTGATATTCCTGTGCTTCCGCGTCTTGCCGGCCAGGCGCCTCAACTTCCAAAATTGTGAATTTATCTCTTCGTAAACTCTAAATGGGGTCGACCAAGGTAGAACACCGGCAACTGATGCATGAGATTAATGACAAGGCCGCTTTTCGGCCGTGCAATGCCTTTTTTACTGTCGAAAAGATGCATCCATATAATACGGTGAACGTCGGATATTGATGGGCTCGTAAAAAGCCCGAAAAGAGCCAATTTTCAATGATCGATTCCGGCCCGGAACCGTCATGCGGCCGGAGCCTTAACCCGAAAAAAGAGGCTGTAAAGGGCCGGAACATAGTTTAGCGTAAATGCACTGCCGATGCCCAGACCAAAGAACATGATGGATGCCATGCCGTAAAAGAGTGGATCATGATTGATGATCAGCGGCGTGAATCCAAGCATGGTGGTTGAAACCGATAGGAGTATCGGCCGGAAGCGGCTGAGGGCCGAATTGACAATCGCATCATAGGGTGTCTGACCGTCGCGTTTGTTCTCCTCAATTTTATCGATCATCACGATACCGTTGTTCACAATGGATCCCGCCAGGGCCAAAAGCCCGAGAATGACCATAAATCCAAAATCAGCCTGCATCGCCAGCAAACCGACAACGGATCCGACCAGGACCAACGGCATCGTCAGAACTATGATGGCGGCCCGCCGGATGGAGTTAAACTGCCATACCAGCAAAAACACAATGCCGCCCAAACAGGGCAGCATCCATTTCGACAGGTTCTTCATGGCCTTGGCCGAGTCCTCCAGTTCGCCCCCTACTTCCCAATAGTGGTTTTTCGGAAATTTCATCTCATCCAGGGTCGGCTTAAGGGCCGCGAAGATCTCGGAAGCCTTCAGCACCTGGTTTTTGGCGCTGACGGTGACGGTGCGCTGCTGATTGTAACGCACAATACGGTCCAGATCACCTCTGAAATACAGATCGGCAACCTGGTTGAGCGGCACGTTAATATCGCCGGATGATGAAGCAATACCAAGGGTGGGCAGGCTGTCAGGGGAATTCCGTTCGGCCTTGACACCGCGCCCGACAATCGGGATCTGAACATTGCCCTGCTGGTAATCGGTTGCCGTCGTACCGTCGATAAAAAACTCCAGGGTATCGGCCACATCCTGCGATGTCACTCCAGCGCGGCGGGCGCGAGCCTGATCAACATCAATCATGGCCGTAAACACCCGGTTATTCCAATCCTGTTTAATATCCTGGCTGCCGGGTATCTTTCTAAGCGCGGCCATTAATTGCTCGGCCTGCTCCTGCAGCACCTCTATGTCGGGGCCGCTGAGCCGCAGTTCGAACAGGCCGGTTTCAGTGCCTCCCAGCCACATGGACTTAACCCTGCCGCGCACATTGGGGAAATTATTCAGCAGGTATTGGCTCGTACGCTGGACAAGTTCAGGCACCTGCTTGTTTGTCTCGGTATTGACGATTAAAAATGCAGTGAACGGATCCGGATCCATTGGCGACAATGAAAGGAAAAACCGCGGCCCGCCGTTTCCGACATAGCCAATTGTTCCGGTGACTTCCGGATTTTCCTTTTTGTCCTGCAGCCAGGTGCTAACTTCCCTCACGGTCCTGTCGGTCTCCTCGATACGCGTTCCGGCGGGAAGGTCAAGGTAAATCAAATACTGGTTTCTGTCCCCGCTCGGAAAAAAGGCCTGAGGTATAAACGTAAACGCATATATTGCAGCTACAAACAGGCCACCTGTTACAGCCAGCACAAGGAACCGATAGCACAGGGAGAACCTTAGGATCTGGCGATAGATCTGATAAAATTTTCCCTGGTACGGATCACCGGCCGGTTGTTTATCGCCGACGGCCGGTTTTATCTTCAAAAACCAGTAACACATGCTGGTGGAGGAGAACATGGAGAAAAACCACGAACCCAGGAGCAAGATAATCATCACCGAACCCAGCGAGGAGGTGTAATCACCCGTTGAACCGATTTGAAGGAGAATCGGTCCAAAGGCGAAAATAGTCGTGAGCGTACTGGTCAGCAGGGGCAGCGCCAGCGCATTGCCGGTCTTTAAAACCGCATCCTTGCGCGCCATGCCACTTTCCAGATTCACCTTAATATCATCGGACACCACAATGGCGTTATCCACAAACATACCCAATGCAATAATCATGGTGGCCAGCGACATCCGTTCCATATCGATACCCAGCATGTACATCACCAAAATGCCGAAAAGCATGACAAGGGGAATGAATGAGCCGACAATCAAACCGGTCCTGAACCCCAGCAGCAGCATGACCACCACCAGGACGATGGCCACACTTTCGATCACATTAACCACCATGCCACTGACGGATTTTTCTACAAGTTCGGGCTGGTAGGTGGCAAATTCGAGTATGTAGCCCCAGGGCAGGGACTGCTCCATCTCTTGGACGTTTTTCGTCAACCGTTTGCCAAACTCGACGGCATCGACACCCCTGATGAGAAAGACACTTAAAACAATGGCCTGATGGCCATTATAGTAAGCCGGGTTGTCGATCGGCTCGACGTAGCCCTTCCTGATGGTGGCGATATCGCGCAGCGGAATCGCAGCCTGGGTTCCGGAAACCGGGATGAGAACCTCTCCGATCTCCTCTATGGACTTGAACCGGCCCAGGGTCTCGATGACAAATTCCACATCGTTGACACCCATCTTGCCACCGGGCAGGAGGATGTTTTGCTCCCGCAGACTTTTTCCGATGGCTGCGGTCTTGATTCCCAGTTGCGTAATCTTGGCGTTTGACACATCGATATAGATGCGCTCATCCTGCACGCCGGTCATATCGACCTTCATGATACCTTCCATCAGGTTGAGGTGCTCTCTGATTTGACGGGCTGTTTCATGCATTTCCGCCAGGGTAAATCCATCGCTCCAAAGCGCGATGGTGGCCACCGATGTATCGCCGAAGGTATCGTTGACCAGCGGTCCGATGGTGCCTTCCGGCAGCTCGGGTTTAACATCGTTCATCCTGTTGCGCAGCAGTTTCCACGTAGCCGGCAGGTCTTCTGCGGGGATTTCATCTTTGATGGTCACATGGATCAGGGATTGGCCGACTTCGGATGTGGCATCTTTGATATCATCCACTTCGCCCATACTTCTGATTTTCTCTTCGATGGGCCGGGTAATCAGGCGCTCTACCTGCTCCACCGGCATACCTGGATATTTTGCCACAACCACCGCTTCGCGAATCGTAATGAAGGGGTCTTCCAGTTTCGGAAGCTCTATAAACGCATATATGCCTCCGACAATCACCAACAATATAGTCATGATGACGGTTCGCGAATTATTCAGTGCAAATCCGGTGATACCTTTCATATTATATTCCTTTTGTCCCAAGGGTGATCGTTCATAGGTTCAGCGTTCAAGGTTAAAGACTATAAAGTTGCAGTGTTCAGCCCCGCCGCCGAAGCAGCCGGCTAAATCGAAAAAAAAACTGATGAACATCGAATCCTCCAAGCGGACTATATGCATCCAACACCCGCCTGCCATGCATAGTGCATTGAGTTAGCGTAATCATTGAGTTATGAATCACAATTATTAAATTTGCCTCGCACCAGCTTAAAGGCATTGCGGGCAGGTCGAACGTCGAATGAATGTATTCTATCTGTTTTAAAAAAGATTTCGCGAAGCGATTCCACCCTTCGTTATTCGTTATTCGTTATCCTGCGGTTCTCTTTTTCAATTTTGTGTAGTTTCATATGCGGTGTCAGCGGTGAACACGCGAGAGCCGGCCTGAAACCTGACACCCGACACCTTTATCTATTCTGAACCCCGAACCCTGAACCTTGAACCCCTGAACGCCTATCTACTGCTTCATCAGTCTAACTTTCATCCCATCCGCTAAAAAACTCACGCCGGCCACGGCAATAATATCTCCGGCTGCAAGACCCTTGTACACAATTGCCTGGTCATGCTGTGAGCCACCAACATGGATCAGCGTCTTTTTGACCGTAGATGTCTTGGGGTCATACACAAAGGCATTCCCCTGCTTCGCATCCGGGGTCGGAAGAATCGCCTGGAGCGGAACCAGGTAACCGGGCTGCTGATTCTCATCTTTTAATAGAAGGTTTGCTTCAGCGGTCATACCCGGCTTAATTTTTTTATTGGCCCCGATCAGCTCCACCTTGACCGGAAAGGCGTTGGCTTTAACAGCGGCGGAACCGATGTAGGAAATACGGCCTTTTACGGACTCACCCGGCAGGGTGGGAAAGCTAACCGTCGCCGGGCCATCGAGCTGTATCCGGTCGATGGTGGTCTCCGGAATGGCCAGCTGAACTTCCAATGCCCCTTTGGCATCAATTTCGAACACCTTCTGTCCGACTTTGACCTCTTCGTGCGGCTCTATTGCCCGCCAGGCGATCGTGCCATCGTAAGGGGAGCGCAACGTCGTCTTACGCAGATCGCGTTCTGCAAGATCCAGTCTTGAAATCTGATAATTTACTGCGCTCCTGGCGGCTTTATAATTATATTCGGCGGTGTCCAGATCACTTTTTGCCCCCGCGCCCTGTTTGTAAACCCTCCTTTGACGCTCGGCCTCCGCCTTTGTATTGACCACGTTGGCCTTAGACTTTACCAGTTCAGCCTGGGCCGCATCCACAGCCAACTGGTAGGACTCGGGATCGAGGACCGCGAGCACCTGTCCTTTCTGAACACGATCTCCAATATCAACTTCCACAGTCTCAACCTGTCCGCGGACCTGAAAACTGAGGCCGGAGGAATCAACTGCAGCGACAAGCCCGGAGAATTTGCGTATCTGCTCGGTAGCCTGTTCTCTGACGGTAATCGTCTTGATGGGCCGGACAACTTCAATAATTTCAGTTTTTTCTTTGCATGCCGCCAGGGCAACCCCTATGCACAGCAGCCAGATCATTTGTTTTAACGTCTGTTTTACCATATTTGATCTCCCGTAAAAAAAATTATTCAAGTAGATACCCGGGTCCAGAGGGCCCGGCACTGGTTCCTCCCTGAAAGGGAGTGTTTATTTTATTACATATAAGTGCCTAAAATGAGCTAAAGTGAACTAAAGTGCTTAAAGTTGAGGAATTCTATCTTTCTTATAAACGACAGAGCGATGCGATACATTAACTTTAG
>JAJRVC010000429.1 GCA_024277475.1 Deltaproteobacteria bacterium | reverse complement strand
TTACTTTAGGCAGCATCAGCAGGATTGAAAACTACTTTGGATCTCTCACTTTCAACATCTCAAATACATCAGGTGCCTCCCGGGAAGGACACCGTGTCCGGACATCCCTGGTCACCTGGTTCATTCAGGCTCAGGGTCGATCCGGTCACGTTGTCTTTTCGCGGCGATCTTGCCCATCTTGAGACCTATTTCCACCAAAATTATTTTGATTCCAATCTAAGGCATTTGCGACTAGTTCATTTAATCGCCGTTTTATTTTACGGACTCACAGGTCTTCTGGAAAATATTCTTTTGCCCGAAGCCATGTCGGCCCTGTGGACAGTTCGCTATGGTGTCGTTATCCCGCTGTTTATTATCGGCCTTGGTTTTTCCTACACGAGCTATTATAAAAAATGCTGGTACTTAATCTCGGCAATCTACATCCTGGCAACCGGGGGCGGATTCGTCATGATGATCATCCTGGGACCTAAGCCAGAGATATACGCCTACTACGTGGGCATCATTATTTGCCTGTTCTTTGGGTACACCTTTGCTCGTGAACGATTTATCTATGCTAGTCTATCCGGCTGTTTATTGCTGATTTTTTACCTATTGGCTTCGATTTATATCGTCGAAACCCCGCTTAATATTTTACTGCACAATCTCATGTATGTTTTCATTGCCAATTTTTTGGGAATGATAATCTGTTACCACATCGAATACACGGCCCGCCGGGATTTTATTCTGGTCCATCTTTACCAGGAGGAACGGGAAAAAGTTGCAGCGGTAAACCGGGAACTGGAAAAACGGGTCATAGACCGCACCTTGGATTTGACCGAGGCCAATCACCTTTTAAGGGATGAAATAAAGGCACATCAAAAAGCAGAGAAGCAGAAAGAAGAACTTGAAGGTCATCTGCAGCGGGCCCAGAAGATGGAATCCCTCGGCACTTTGGCCGGCGGCGTGGCCCATGATCTTAACAATATTCTCTCCGGAGTTGTCAGCTATCCGGAATTGTTGTTAGCCGATATGCCCGAAGAAAGCCCCTTTAAAGACGCTTTATTGCTCATTAAAAATTCCGGCGAAAAAGCGGCCGCCATCGTTCAGGATCTGTTGACCCTCGCACGCCGCGGAGTCGCAATTTCAACGGTGGTCAATCTGAACACCATCATCGAAGACTACCTCCGGAGTCCGGAATTCCTTAAATTAAAAACCTATCACCCCGCGGTTGAATGCAAGGCCGAACTGAAAGACGGACTGCACAATATTATGGGCTCCCCGGTGCATCTTTCCAAGACCATAATGAACCTGATCTCCAACGCGGCCGAAGCCATGCCCAACGGCGGCACTATCACGGTTTCTTCTGAAAACAGCGAGATCGACAAACCCATCAAGGGCTATCCCGATATTAAAAGCGGCAGCTATAGTGTTATAACCGTTTCAGACACGGGCGTCGGTATTGCCCCCGAAGAAATGGAACGAATATTCGAACCGTTTTATACAAAAAAAGTCATGGGTCGCAGCGGCACGGGACTGGGGATGGCGGTAGTATGGGGAAGCGTTCATGATCACGACGGATACATCGATGTCAAGAGCACTCTGGGAAAAGGGACGACCTTTCTACTCTATTTTCCCGCAACGGATCAGTCGATACCGGTCAAAAAAGAAAAAATATCGATTGACAGATACAAAGGCCATGGTGAATCCCTCCTGGTCGTCGACGATGTAACCGAACAACGCAAGATTGCCGACAAAATTTTAACAAAACTGGGCTATTGCGTCACCACTGCGTCCAGCGGCGAGGAGGCCGTCAAATACATGCAGAACCATTCTGCCGATCTGGTTATTTTAGACATGATCATGGATCCGGGGATGGATGGGCTTGAAACCTATCGCCGGCTTATCGAAACCCATCCCAACCAGAAATCAATCATTGCAAGCGGGTTTTCCGAGACCGGGCGCGTGGAGGAAATACAACGATTGGGGGCCGGCGAATACATTCGTAAACCGTACAGCATGGAAAAAATCGGGATGGCCGTAAAAAAAGCCCTGGCCAACTAGTACTTCTATTTATTCACCGCAAAGGCTCAAAGAACGCAAAGGTTTAATTAGTTTTTGTTTTACGGATGAAGTTTCATATGAGTGCCGCCGCTGACCTGAAAAGCGGCCGGTCTGATCGAAAAAGAAACTATGTTCTTGGCTATTTTTATATGACGGGTTAACTAAAAAATCGAACATTTAATCTGAATCCCTCTGTATTTACCAGCAAAATTTTTTTCTGAAGCCAAATAATTATGTTTTAAGACTTTACCCAACTTGACAAACTCAGCCATTAAACATAATTTAGTAACTAATTGAAATAATTGGAAAAAATTCTTGACATTTTTATTTGTGTGCGATATCCATGTTCGAAGTTCATCTTTCAATACAACCTGGACGGCCTAAAGGCAACCTGTGAATGTTTACAAAACAACTTAGCTCTTTGGGGACGGCATGCGCCTCTTTTGCACCTGCAGCATAATGTTTTAGGCGTTAAAAGCATCAGGGATTCCGGGTTCCATTCTCGTCCAGGATTGTTTTCGGGAGGCGAATTTATGAGAAAAGCGTCCGCGTCGTCAGGCCTATAATCCAAAATTAGGATAATCACCATGGATGTAAAACAGACTTCGGTCCCTATCGCTGTGATCGGAATGGGTTGCCGCTATCCGGGAGCCGATTCGCCGATGCAGTTGTGGACCAATGTTCTCGGCCGTCGGCGTCAGTTCAGACGTATCCCGAA
Source organism: Deltaproteobacteria bacterium (assembly GCA_024277475.1). The sequence goes on along the minus strand of JAJRVC010000429.1, from coordinate 974 downwards.
ATGTCGTCTTCCTTTAAAGGACTACTATGACAAAGACAAAAAGGCAGTGGATAAAACCTATGGACGCATGGCTGCCGTGATCGATGGATTCACCTTCGATTGGTCCGGGCGACGTATACCGCGGTTGACCTATCTGGCTACCGATATCGCCCATTGGCTCGCTCTCGAGACGGCTCTGCAGGCCGTCGGCGATGCCGGTTTCAACCGAAAAAATTTTCCAGGCCGGCGTACCGGTGTGATTATAGGCAACAGCCTGACCGGCGAGCAATCCCGTTCGTATAATTTGCGGTTGCGATGGCCCTATGTGCGTAAAGCATTTGTGGGCGCTGCCCGCCAATGTCAAATGGCACCGGAGGAAATTCGTGTACTGGAAAGTGCATTGGAGGTCAATTATAAATCGGCTTTCCCGGCCGTCAATGAAGACACGCTGGCCGGCGGTCTTTCCAATACAATTGCCGGCCGCATCTGCAATTATTTAAATCTTGACGGCGGGGGCTATACGATAGACGGTGCCTGCTCATCCTCGTTGCTGGCTATTGCAACAGCCGCTTCCGGTCTTTCCACGGGAGACCTGGATATGGCCCTGGCCGGCGGTGTTGATAACAGCCTGGATCCTTTTGAGATGGTCGGCTTTTCCAAAACGGGGGCTCTGACCCCGGCGGAAATGACTGTTTATGACCGCAGAGCCAGCGGATTCATCCCCGGAGAAGGGTGTGGTTTTGTCGTTTTAAAACGTTATACTGATGCACTCCGGGACGGCAATGACATTTATGCGGTTTTGCGGGGGTGGGGTATATCGTCAGACGGCAGAAATGCGGCGATTACCGCGCCCAGTGTTCCCGGCCAGGCCCTGGCTCTGAAGAGAGCTTATAAAAATGCGAACTATGGGATTGAAAAACTGAATTTCATCGAAGGCCACGGTACCGGTACGGCTGTCGGTGACCGTGTCGAGCTGGAGGCGATTGCATCGTTGA
>JAJRVC010000428.1 GCA_024277475.1 Deltaproteobacteria bacterium | reverse complement strand
TTCCAGTGCACCATGGGCAATCCCGCCACCGGCGACCGAAAATAGGGAATCCGCGTTCCCCTGAGGCTTCCGATATAAACGGTCTTCAGGTCCGGTCCTCCAAAAGTAACACTGGAAAACCAGGGTGCGATGGTACCACCCGCGGCCAGCATGAATTCCGGGGTTGCACGGTCCGCCGCAAAGGCCTGCTCTAAGGCCAATGCAGGTTCCTCGTTGGTGTCGTCAAGTATGACGTGATAATTTCCATCCGGGGTAATGGCAAATACCTGATCAGCCATGACCAGAGTTCCCCAGAGGTTGCCGTAGGAATCGAATGCTATTCCGTCCGGGAATCCATATTTGCCAAGTTTTGAAGGGCCGTATACCTCCCGATCAGTAAGAGAGCCATCCCGTTGCACTCGCATCCGCGATATGCACCGGCCACACGTTTCGACAATGTATATGTATTCTTCACGGGCATCCAAACGAATTTCATTGGTAAATTTGAAACCATCCGCTACGATCCTTAAACCCTGCTCATCGGCCAGGGCAATATATCCGTCAGCAATATTGGGGCTTATCGCCTTCATCCAGTTTTGGATGCGTGTTGAAATCGTCAACCAGATGCGATTTTTGCTGTCCCGCAGCACAAAATTCACCTTGCCGATGGGCTGGCCGTCAATGGAGTCGTACAACAGGCGGGTTTGACCGTCCCGGGCCATTACCTCTAGAACATCGGTGCCGAAATTAGAAATCAGAATATCGCCGTTTTCTGCGAAAGCGAGACCGTTGGGCAGGGTGCCCTCAGTGAAACGGCCGGCATCATCGTCTGCCCGCGTAAACGACGTGTCAAAAGTCTGGGTGATGATTTCCTGACTACCATCCGGCGATAATTTGACAACACCACCGCGAGCGTCGGCCGACCACAAAGTGCCATTCGGTTCAGCCAAAATACATTCAGGACGCTGCAGATCCTGTCCGATGTATTGAATACCAGCGGGATCGACCTTAAAACCGATAATTGGATTTTCAGTCAATTTTCTCCTCCTTTATCTTACTAAAACCAGGCTGATCTGCGGGAAAATCACAATCAACACCAGCACCAGAATCATGATCACTACATAAGGAAACGCACCGGCAAAAACGTCGTTGAGGGTGATGCTCTGGTCATCGAGGGTGGATTTTACTACATAAGCTGCAATCCCCAACGGGGGTGTAATCAGTCCCACCTCGATTGCAATGACCGTCACCAAACCGAACCAGACAAAGTTAACTCCCATATCGTGCATGATGGGATACATCAGCGGGACTACAATCATCATGATGGAGGTGGAGTCCAGAATCGTCCCCATCAGCAAAACAATCATCAGGTAAATAGACAGGATGGCATACAGTCCCAGACCGGATTCGCTGATCCAGGTGGCGATGAACCCGGTAATACCCGAAAGCGCCAGCATTCGCCCATAGATATTAGCCGCGATAAGCAAAAAAAGAATAGCGACCGTGACGTGTCCGGTTTCCGTCAGCACCTGCCACAGTTTGATCCAACTCAATTGCCGTTTGCCCAGTGCCAGAAGCAGGGCGCCTAAAGCGCCCACGGCCCCGGATTCAGTGGGGGTAAACCATCCTGCGTAAATACCCCCCAGCACAAGGGCCACGAGCAGCACAATCGGAGTCAGTTTCCAGATCGCCTGGGCCATGGACATCTGCATTGCCGGGTTTTTGCCGGAATTATCCCTGATTTGCCCCACATAATCGGGAAAACGCCAGGCCATTAAAAGTATCAGCCCGCTGTAGGAAACCGCGAGCAATATGCCCGGCATGATACCGGCTTTGAACAGATCCCCAATGGATGTTTCAGTGAGAACACCGAATAAAATCAGCAACAGGCTTGGCGGAATCAACATTCCCAGGACCGAAGATCCTGTTACGACACCGACCGCAAATCGTGGTTTGTGACCCAGGCGGATCATCTCAGGGACCGCAACTTTGGTAAAAACAGCTGCCGATGCTATGGAGATACCGGTTACGGCCGCAAAAATTGCATTGGCAGCAACGGTCGAAATGCCCAGCCCACCGCGGACACCTTTAAACAAACGGTTGGCCACATCAAAGGTGTCCTTGCCGATGCCTGAAATAGAGATCAGCAGTCCCATTAAGACAAACAGCGGCACCACGCCGAATATATAGCCGGAAATGCTGTCGGAGGCCGCCAAAGCCAGTAACTTGCCGGCAATGGTCCAATTTCCCCTTATCAACCAGACGCCCAAGAGCGATAACAGCATCAATGCAATGGAAACATGCATGCCGGCATAAATTAAAAACAGGATGCCGACGATGGATAAAAGACCTATCTGAATGTCCGTCACAGGTCTCCTTCCCAGGCCGCGGTTTTTGCCGTTGCGGAAGCAGCCATTTTCCGGAAGCTGCCGACCGCCATCAGGAAAAACTGTATGGCTCCGGCCGCGCATCCGATCAGAATAATTAATTTGACGGGCCAGACAGGTGCCATGAAATCGCCCTGTGCTCCCACATATTCATCAATGCGCCAGGCATTGGTAAACAAAGGAATACTGCTTTGCAGCAAAATGGCCATCAGGCAGCCGCCGATTAAGAAATATATGCCTTCCAGAAAGTGCTTCAAACCGGGATGATGGGTTTGCAGCCAGTTGAGCACAATATCGGAGCGCGTCAATCGGCCGACTTTGAGCGTATGGGCAATCTGAAGAAAAACGCAGGCCACAATGGACAGCGCCACAATTTCAGGCACCCCGCGAACCGGGTGGTTGAACAGGGCGCGGCCCCCGATATCGAGGTTGATAATCACCAAAAGGACAAAAACCCAGGCGGTACCGATACTGTTCATAATCGATATGATCGATCCATAGGAAAGCCAGCGAAGGCGGCGGTTTCGTTGCTTTGATACTTCTGTATCCAAATCGGGCACTTTGTTCCTTCTCCGCAAAAGTAATAAGTTGGAATAAACGTAACTGTTCACAGGTTCAGGGTTCAACGTTAAGGACAAAGAAGGCATTAAAGGACCCAAAGTCCTCGTTAAAAATGCTCATTTCCCCAAATACGCATCCCAAATGTAGTCCAGGGACGAGAATGAAACCTTGAACCCTGAACTTTTGAACCCGTGAACGCCTATACCATTTACTTATCCCAATCTCGGGCCAGTTTGACACCGCGTGCTCGTAACCCGTCTAAATAACCTTTAAGCATGGCCTTGCCGGGTAACCCTTTTTTCTCCATGCTTTCGGCCCATTGCATGGGAACGTTGGGCAGCTTATCCGCCCAGCGCTTACGTTCGGCTTCAGGCAGATAAACAACTGTGGCACCATTTTCCGCCATCGCCGCCATCGCCTTCTCCGCCCGGGCGGCCTGGGCTTCGGCTAGTTTTTTATTGTAACCCTTGCCGACATCGATAAAAATTTTCTGCATTTCCGGCGGGAAGGATTCAAAAACATCCTTGTTGATGCTGAGGCCACCGGCAAACTGGGCACCAAAATTCACCATGCAGATATACGGCGCTACTTCGTAGACTTTGATGGCGGAAGCGGCAGTCATGAAGGTCAGGGTGCCTTCAAACACGCCGGTTTTAATCCCATTATAATATTCGTTCAGGTTTGAGGCCACCGGTACGCCGCCGGTTCCTTTCAGCCAGTTGGCCGAAGGGCCGGGAGCGGCAATTTTATGACCGTTAACATCATCAACGGATTGGACCGGAAAATTGGTCAGGCTACCGTAGGTGTCCAGGGCCGCACCGCCGAGATAAATCTGGTTGTGTTTGGTCCACTCCTGAGCCAGGGCCGGAATTTTTTCATGAAGCTCGGCCATGATATCCACCACATAAAAGATATTGTCGGTACCAAAAGGCGTCATATAGGTCACATTGTGCAGTGGCATTTTGGGAGCCTCAAATATTGTCCCCACAAAGCCCATGTCGGCGATGCCTTCCTCAATGGCTTCCAACACGCCGCCGATTTTGGCAATTGTGCCGCCATAGGCCTGGTTCCATATGATTTTGTCTTTGCCGCCGGCTTCCTGCAGCCGTTTGTTGACCTCCGGAATAAAAAAATCGCGGCAAAGG
>JAJRVC010000427.1 GCA_024277475.1 Deltaproteobacteria bacterium | reverse complement strand
TGATCTACCATAAAATTTGATATTTGAAAAGAGGATAAAAATGTGGCAATATGATGATTGAATATTTGAGGACTTCGGATCTATAATGCCTTTTTGTCCTTAACCTTGAACCTTGAACCTTGAGCCTTGAACCTGTGAACCTGTGAACGGTTACTAAAATATCGAGGAAACCATGAAATCTGCTAAAAAAATCGTTGCCGTCGGCGTGGTCCTTCTATTGACCGTGAGCGGTCTTGTTCCGCCGGCGGTGTTCGGTATCACCGTCAAAGAGGAAGAAGACATGTCGCACCAGATGTTGGCGATGATTCACAAATATTTTGAAATTGTTGATGATCCTGCTGTCGTCACCTATGTGAACAAAATCGGAAACCGGATTCTGTCCGCCCTTCCGCAACAGCCCTTTAAATACCATTTTTATGTGATCAAAGAAGATGTTTACAATGCGTTTGCTACGCCGGCCGGCCATATTTTCGTGTACACCGGGCTGTTGGACGCCATGGAGGAAGAAGAAGAACTGGCGGGTATTCTGGGCCACGAAATTGCCCACGTTTACTGCCGTCATATTTCCCAACAGATCGAACGCTCAAAAAAAATTGGGATTGCCACGCTGGCAGGTATTGCCGCCGGCGTCCTGCTGGGAGTTGGCGGGGCCGGGGAAGCCGCCAGTGCGGTTACAATGGGATCGATGGCAGCCGGTCAATCCGTCGCGTTGTCTTACAGTCGTTAAAATGAAATGCAGGCCGATCAGTTCGGCCTAAAATTTACCACCGAAGCAGGGTACAGCGCCAGTGGTTTGTTAAAAATTTTAAAAAAAATTCGAGGTAAAACCTGGTTCGGGTCAGATCAAATCCCCAAATATTTAATGACTCACCCGGCTGTTGAGGATCGCATCGCCTACATTAGCTCATGGCTTGACACATACAACCGCACATCACCCCCGATTCCTCTGGTAAACCAGGATGCTTTCAACAGGGTGTATACCTGGGTGGAAACACGCTATGGCGACGAGGAAACCGTTTTGAACAAACTCAAGGATGAAGTCGCAAAAAATCCGCAAGATCCCTTGGCCCATCATCGTTACGGGTTAATTCTGGCCAGGATCGGAAAACGGCAGCAAGCCATCGAACAAATCAGAATCGCATTGACAAAGAGAGCGTTTGATCCATACATATTAAGGGATCTTGGCTGGATATATTTCCTCGACGGCCAATTCCCGCAAGCATTAAAAACACTGAAAAGTGCCGGCAGCATGATTCCCGATGATCCGGAACGCCTTTTCTATTTAAGCCGAACCCAGATGGAACTGGGAAGTCTTGCTGAAGCTTCAGACAACCTGCTTAAGCTGACCCGGCAATATCCCGACTTCACCCAGGCTTATTATTTCCTGGGCCAAAGTCTGGGAGAGCAGCAAAAGATAGGTGATGCGCACTACTATCTAGGTGTTTTCTATCTGAAAAAGAGGGACCTTAAAAATGCCGAAGTTCAGTTTAAACGGGCATTAAAGTACCCCCAGAATGATGAGCATCGAAAAAAAATTGATGAATGGTTGAGTAAAATGAGCGGAAAAGCCAAAAATCAAGCAAAAAGCGGGGGGTAGGAATTGAGTGACCGATCATGGTTCGACATTCAGGGTCAGACAAAGAAGCCATCCCCCGCCAAACCACGGAGTAGCTTGACGTTTATCTCGTAAATACGCCCCCCTGATGCAGTCCAGCGACGAGAAAGCAACCTTGAACCCCAGAACCTTTGAACCTGTAAACGCCTACAAATTCAACTGCGATCAAAACGGTCGAACTGCATCGTAAAAGTGCCTCTTCCCTGGGTGGCCGATCGTAATGAAGTTGAATAACCGAACATACGCGATAGGGGAACGGTTACCTTGATGACCTGGGAGCCCTGTTTGTGGTCTATTGATTCAATCTTTCCGCCCCGGGCGTTTAAGTCTCCAATCACCTCTCCCGTGAACGCTTCGGGTACGAATACTTCCGCATCCATGATCGGTTCCAGTAGAAAGGGCCCTGACTTTGCCAGAGCTTCTCTGCACGCCATAGAAGCACTGACGGTATAGGCCAGTTCAGTGCTCAAAGAGTCTTTGTGGTTTACACCGGCAAGCCTGATTTCAACATCAACCACGGGATAGCCCATCAATGATCCGCTTTCCAAAGATTCCAGAGCGCCTTTTTGGATGGCTGCCATCAAATTCCGGGGAAGCTCCTCGGTCGAAATTTCAGAAATAAACCGATTGCCGGTTCCCCTGGGTAGTGGTGCCACCTTTAACTTCACTTCTCCATAAAGACGCTGTCCCGCAATTTCTTTATCAAAGACAGCGGAAGCTGTTGCCGGGTCCGCAATAGTTTCTCTGTAGACCACCTGGGGCTGACCGATGTTGACGTTGGTGTTGAATTCCCGCTGCATACGGCTGGTAATAATTTCCAGATGAAGCTCCCCCATGCCCGAAAGAATTGTCTGGCCGGTATCCTCATCCTGGCGCACCCTTAAGGTCGGATCTTCGGCCATAAATTTTTGCAAAACAACGTCCATTTTTTCCTGATCGGCATGGGTCCTAGGTTCCACCGCCACCGAAATAACAGGTTCGTAAACTTCAATATTTTCAAGCAAAACCTGATGCTTGAAACTACAAAGGGTCTCTCCGGTGGAGGAATCTTTCAAACCTACAATTCCTGCAATGCTGCCCGCGCCAATGGCGTCGACACGCTCCCGTTTGTTGGCGTGCATCTGTAAAATGCGAGCAAGCTTCTCCTTTTTTTGGAGCGACGGGTTGTATACATCCTCTCCGGCCTTCATCCGGCCGCTGTAGACTCTGACAAATGACAGTTTGCGGCCCGCGATCATGGACACTTTGAATATCAGTGCAGCCAGTGGATCGGACTCCTGAGCTTTGCACTCAATTATATCCCCGGTTTCCGGATGCGTCCCTTTAATAGGAGGAACATCGACCGGACTCGGAAGAAATTTAGCGATCGCATCCAGCAGGGGCTGGATGCCCTTGTTTTTCAAGGCGGAACCACACAATACGGGGATCAGCTCCAAGTTGACAGTGCCCCGTCGAATTGCATCAAAAATTTTCTGCGGATCAATCGGCATTTCCGACAAATAGGCCTCCATCACCTCATCGTCGTATTCTGCAGCGGCTTCAACGATTTTTTCCCGGTATTCTTCAGCCTGTGAAAGATATTCGTCGCTGATGTCGCCAAGATGATAGCTGACTCCCAAGCTTTCCTCATCCCAACTGATCTGCTTCATTTCGATCAGATCGATTACATCCGTAAAATTTTCTCCCTGACCGACCGGCAACTGCAGAAGGAGCGGACTGGCGTTGAGACGCTCTTTTATCATGTCGACAGTTCCAAAAAAATCAGCGCCGATTCTGTCCATTTTATTGATAAACGCCATTTTTGGGACACCGTATTTATCAGCCTGGTGCCATACTGTTTCAGACTGTGGTTCGACCCCCTCCACCGCACTGAAAACACCGACAGCCCCGTCAAGAACACGCAAAGAGCGTTCGACTTCAATGGTGAAATCCACATGCCCGGGAGTATCAATGATATGGATTTCAAAATTTCCCCACTGACAGGTAGTCACAGCCGAGGTGATGGTTATGCCCCGTTCCTGCTCATCCGCCATCCAGTCCATAACAGCTTCCCCGTCATGGACCTCCCCGATTTTATGGGATCGGCCCGTGTAATACAGAATTCGCTCGGTGACGGTGGTCTTGCCTGCATCGATGTGCGCAATGATTCCTATATTTCTGATATTGTTTATCTTATTTTTTTTCTTCATCGAATTAACAACATGTTTGCTTCAAGTGGAAATTCCAGATCAATATGCCCTGCCAAAGTTTGCACTTCTTTTCCGTCAATTAACAGTTTGACCTGTTTTATTTCGGGGACATTCAATATTAATGAATTGACCACCGAATAAATCGTCAAAAGCTCTGAATTGCATCCGCCGGGGTGGTCTTTGCCGACGGCCTGAGATAGATCGACATAACAGACACCATCGGCAATAACATATATTGCCCTAAGCTCTGTGCCGGCCGCTATTGTACGCACCAATGAAATTTGGGGCCCTTTTATTAAAGCCTCAACAATGGATCGGGCAGTGTCGACCGGGTCACCTGAATGGGACAAAACTCGCTGCTCGGACATCAAATAATAATTATCCCGATCAGCAAAATAAAGGTGTACGATAGACTTTTGGGGTTGCGCCGATCCAGCGGGTTGGGAAAGCGAATCTTCTCGGTTTAATTGTGCCTTTTGGGAACTTGCATCCTGAAAAAAAAGGCAGACCGCGCCACCGATAAGAAAAATTTCAACGACCGCTAAGATTATGCGGTTATGCCTTGATTGTGTGTAGGTGATCATCCGGACGTCCGCCGCTTCGGCTCGAAAGATCGTAACCACTCGTTGAATAAATCCAATAAAAAAAGGTTAGCTTGATACTAACCCTTTTAATTTGTATAAATTGGTGGAGCTGAGGGGGCTCGAACCCCTGACCTCATGACTGCCAGTCATGCGCTCTCCCAGCTGAGCTACAGCCCCGGTAACAAAAAGATTTCCTAACAAATGCCGGCAGGAGTGTCAATATTTATTGTGAAATTAAATAAAATTAGTTAGTGCCCATCCACGAAGCCTTTTTTATCCATGGGCACTGGCGTAAGTTTCCAATTCAGAAATGAGCAATTTTTTCTCTGAGCAAGGCCGCACAAGGGTTTACGTTGAGACGTACTTTTCGTACTTCGCAGACGTAAACC
>JAJRVC010000426.1 GCA_024277475.1 Deltaproteobacteria bacterium | reverse complement strand
GTTTAATGAATTACACGAATCATGACTACGGCATCAGTCTGATCAGGGCCAGGAAAAATCACTGTTGCTACGGTATGGGTTTGGGCATTATCATTTTGGACGATGTCTATCCCGGTTTTCCCGGCGACGTCAGGAACGCCAGCACTTATCCCTACCCGATTCAATACGAAATCGTGGAAGATGTAGACATCAAGACCCTGGTGTTCAATGAAGATAAGTCTTCCTGCCTGGAACCGATTAAAAAAGCTGCTAAAAAGCTCGAGCGGATGGGGTGCAGGGCCGTATCGGCCGAGTGCGGCTATTTTTCCTATTTTCAAAAGGAAATTGCAGCCGCCGTGGACGTGCCGGTCTTTATGTCCAGTCTCTTGCAGGTCCCTTTGGCCCAGCAGGTCATCGGCCCCGACAAAATGGTAGGCATCTATGTCGGGACAAAGAGCGCCGTACGGGATGAACATTTAACCTCCGTGGGGATTCAACTGGGCAGCAATTATGTTATTGAAGGCGCCTGTGATAACGACGTCTGCCTCGAGTTCGTCAATCTTTGGCATGAGGGTAAGCGTCCTGACCGGCCGGAGGCCGATTATGACAAAGCAGCCGGGGAATTCGTCAACCATGGTGTGAACTTTTTCAAGCAAAACCCGAATATGGGAGCCATGGTCCTGGAGTGTACCGGTTTTCCGCCTTTTGCCCGCCGGTTGCAGCGGGAAATAGACATTCCCGTCTTCAGCTACAGCACCCTGCACGATTATGCCTATTCCGTAACGGTACACCGGGATTTTTATGGCCACGTCTGATCCTTCCGGTCGTCACTTGCCATGGCGGGCTGTTGTCTGCTGGAAATTTCTTGCTGCAATTTGCTTGTGATATCTCGGTTCAGTGAAAATACAGTTTTTACTTGACATCGCTCCAAAAATTCCGTACATTTTTGGAGCGATGTTTAAAAGACAGATAAACCCTGCCAAAACAAAGAGCTATTTTCTTTTCGGACCGCGACAAACCGGCAAAAGCACCTTTGTGAAATCTTTGATTAGCCCCAAAGATTTATATTTTGATTTGCTCCCCCAAAGAAATTTTCTGAACTATGCCAAAAACCCGGGGAGAATCCGTGAAGAGATTCTAGCGCACCTGGGCCAATATGAAGACCCGCTTTGTATTATTGATGAAATTCAAAAAATTCCCGACCTTTTGGATGAAGTTCACGAACTGATTGAATCCAAAAGCGTGCGGTTCATTCTGACTGGCTCCAGCGCCCGAAAACTGCGCAGGGGAGGTGCCAATCTTCTGGCCGGCAGGGCCTATACCTACCACCTTTTTCCTCTAACATTTACGGAAATCGGAAATAAATTTGATCTTGTCAAGGCCCTCAGACTCGGCACGCTTCCGGTTTTGTGGGAATCCGGTCGAGAAGACCCTCATGAATTCCTGCGGTCCTATACCGAGACCTATCTGAAAGAAGAGGTTGCAGCCGAAGGCTTGGTGCGCAAAATAGGGCCATTTGCTCAATTTCTGGATATTGCTGCGGCAAATGATGGCGAAACTGTCAATTTCAACAATATTGCAAGAGAGTGTTCAGTATCAATCAAGACAGTTCAACAGTATTTTCAGATTCTCGAGGATACCTTTCTGGCCTTTAACCTCCCCGCATGGACCAAAAGTGAAAGGAGGCGACTGGTCTCTCATCCCCGGTACTATTTTTTTGATACTGGCGTGACCAACGCCCTTTCCCATACATTGACCGATGAGCTGAACCCCCGGGTTTTCGGGCGGCGTTTCGAACAGTTCGTGGTCAGCCAGCTCATGGCGTTCATTCATTACAGGAGACTGGATCTCCGGCTTTATTATTGGCGCACCCACCATGGGGCTGAAGTGGATGTGCTCCTGTGCAGGGGCAACCGTATGATGTGCGCCGTGGAGATCAAATCGTCTCGAAACATCGCAAGAGAAAACCTTGCAGGATTAATGAGCTTTGTGGCGGATCATCCGCGCGTGCCGGCCTATGTCCTGGGAAGAGACCAAAACCTCCGACAATTGAAAAACAATATCATCGTTATGAGTTGGGATGATTTTATTCTCGAAAAGCTGGAAAAGCTGGTGCAATAGGTTCGATAGGGTCGGACCAGCAATTTCATGCCGTTCAAAGCCAGCATAAATGAAGCTGGCACAGTGCATGACATCATCCCACCCGATCCGGCATTATTCGCCCTGACCCTGCTGCATGGCGGCGATCATTTCCTGAAAATACTCGCTTTCCACTCCCAGTGCATCTGCGATACGGTCGATCATGTTAAATGGGCCAGGGTGATCCTCGGTGTTCAGTAACCAGACTATTTTTTTGTTGACAACTTGACAACTTTGGATGGAGGTATATTGTTGACAATCTCGTAAAAAATCAAAATTCTCGAATTTTGATCTTATAACCTATTGAAATTATTAAGTGTGAAATTTTATTTTTGTGTTTTTTGTGCCTTTTTGCGGCCACATCAATATTGGAGAGTTCAAAAACAATTTGAGCAAATTCATCGGCTTCGTGGAGCAAGGGGAAATTGTGGAGATACGCAAACACAACGTACCGGTTGCAAAGCTGATTCCCTATGGATCAGAAAAAACCGGCAACAATACCCAGTTAGGATGTGGTGAGGGAACCGTAGAAATCAAGGGTGATTTAACAGAGCCGCTGATTCCTGAAGAAAACTGGGATATGCTTGGAAAATGAAACTGCTGTTAGATACATGCTGCATTATATGGGCGATCTCGCAACCGACAGCGCTTTCTCATACCGCGAAAACCTTGCTAACAGCTGATGATTCTGAAATTCACGTATCGGGGATCAGTTTAGCTGAAATCGTCTGCGCAGTAGAACGAGGCAGGATAGTTATCGATCGTCACTGGAAAAAGTGGTTCAGACACTACATCAAGCTGAATGAGTGGCGGCTAGATAGTCTTGATCTCGATATCATGGAAGAGGCTTACTCTCTTCCGGAAACTTTTCATGCCGACCCGGCTGACCGGATAATAACAGCCACTTCGCGGTTAAAAAATTACACCCTTCTTACCGCCGATCGAAAAATCCTTTCTTACCCTCACGTTAATGCCATCTGGTAAACACTAAAACAGCTAAGCTTTTTCTGAGACTACACTCGGAAAAAATAGCTCTTACGGAGCAGTTATCAAAACAGCGTCATACCGGTTGAAGTAAAGGCCGGCAAAACCGGCACCCTGAAATCCCTTCATCTCTTTCTCTACGCCAACGCCTTGAAATTCATTGACATGTTCATCTACGTGATTTAACAGCTGATCAGCTCCTCCCGGTCCGGGTTTGACAAACTGGTAATTTTCCGCTCTGGGGACTACCTGATAGCCCAGGCTGTTAATGGCGCTCACCACTGGTTTTAAACCTTTTTACCGAATGCATGGGATACCAGGGCCCGGTTGCGCGGTCTGAAGGTGTCGTTTGCCATTTCCTTTGCAATCACCCGCTGAAACAGCTTGAACATCTTCAATTCCTGGGATTCGTCCTGATAAAACGTGTCCCAGGCATAATGCAATAATTGCTGCAGTTTATCGGCGGACATGTGTTTGGGATGATAAACGACTTTATCGGCGGAATAATCATTCCAGTCATATGAAAAAATCCGCCCCTGCTGTTGTAGCTCATCATAGGCTTTGGTGTGGGGAAAGGGTGTCAATACGGTAAATTCAGCCAGGTCAAGCTCAATTTCAAGCAAAAAATCCAACAGGCGTTTGATAAAATCTTCGGTATGATGGTCCAGCCCGAGAAGAATGGTGCCCTCGACCCCGATGCCGTAGTCGTGGTAGCGCCGGATCCTTTCACGGATTAAATCCGAAGTATCAAAAACGGCCTGGTAAACATACCACGCCCCGGCCTGGGCTGCCAGATCGAGTACCTCCGGTTTATCCTCAATCGGGTGGCTGCACCAGTTTTTCTTCAGAACAATCATTTCTCGAAACAAATCCAATTCCCATTGGGTGTCCTGGGCCAGGGAGTTATCGACGATAAACAAACGATTGTTGTCGATGCCGGCTATCTCTTCAATGGCTTTATCGATGGGACGCGGTCGAAATTTTTTCCCACCCAGATAGGCCACGGCACAGGGATAGCAATGAAAACGACATCCCCGGGAGGCATGCACCAGATCCACCATCTGGATGCCCTTGTAGTTATATAGGTCCCGCTTCAGGATATCCCGGCGCGCTGTTCCCACCGTTTCAATAGGCGGCCTGTCCTCCATAAAATTATAAATTTTTTGCAGTTGACCCTTTCTGAAGTCGGCAAAGACCCCTTCCATTCTGCTTTCGGATTCCCCCAGAAATACGGCATCCGCATGCTCCAGGGTTTCTTCGGCATGCAGCATGGTGGCAATGCCGCCAAAAATCACCCGGGTTCCCCGGCGGCGGTAAATGTCGGCAATCTGCCAGCCACGTTTGACCTGCACGGTTAACATCATCGATATGCCTACAAAATCAACCGGATCATCAAAATCGATCGTTTCGAGATTTTCGTCGATAAACTCCACTTCGATGCCGTCCGGCAATGATGCGGCAAACACCACCGGACCATGGGGAGGCAGGTGGAATTCGGATTGCCGGTCAAGCTTGGGCCATTTGGGATAAATGAGCTTAAATTTCATAAATGAACCTTATTTATAAGTTCGGGTTTGGTTCTAACATCAGCCACGGCTTATTCGTAGGTTGGGGTTGAGCATCCCGATATCTTTTGTTGGGTTTCGTTCCTCAACCCAACCTACTTGCCAGCCATTTTTTTGTGCTATCAATGAAACCCAACAAAATAGCCAAAGATAGAATCGTCCACACAGGTTCTATGGCCAGAGCAAATTTGACCCTTGAACGGTGAACCCTGAACCTTTGAACCCTGGATACTGACACCTACGCTTCGAATTCCAGGGATAAAAAATACTGACAACAGCAAACCAACGGCCATGAGTCACACCCGCCGGTTTAGTTTTACTTTGTTAATGGTATGGCTTCAAGCAGATCCATGACCAATGTATATCCCGGCGAGCCGTAGGTGATCAATTCTATCTGATCTGAAATCCCCTCCCGGCCGGCTGAATCAGGTTTTTTTGCGGATGTACTTTTAACGATTCGTGCCAGACGAAAATCAGACCGATACTGTCTGATTTCCCAGCTATGCTCCCCATGGGTAATAATATCTACAATACTACCATCTTGTTTTTGATACCGACACACGGCAGCGCCGCTTTTTAAAAAACCGGATGCCGTTGCCGGCCCGGACGGTTTAAAGAACATTAGCTTGATGTCGCCTATAAGACCGTTGGCAAAACTTTCAGAATTAAAAGGGTTAATCGCCCGTTTGATTGTAATCTGTTTGTCATACAAGGCATCGAAGACCACAAATCCTTCAAGGGTCATAATGACACAGCGGAGGGTTCGGTCAGATGATGAGATGACGGTAAGCCCCATCAAAAAACCCTTTTTACCTCCGGGCAGGGTCGCTTCAATGGAATGCAAAAGCTGCCAGTTACCGGCCGGAAACGGGCCGCGGCACGTCCGGTCCGGTTGTGGATCAGCCGAATCACCGGTCGGGTAAACCTGGGGAAGGCTGCTGCACGAGAGGATAAGGCCCAATACACCCAGGAGCAAAAGGATATGTTTTTTCATCGGACCTTCCGGAATAAAGCGTCGTCGAGCTTCTGGTTGAGAACCACATTCTTAAAATCCAGTTTTGTATACGAATCCTCACTTTCAAAAATCATCACTGATTTTATGACAGCCGGACGATCGGAGAGTACAATCTCGATGCGCTGGATCAACCTGGCAAAAGATTCGTCCCTGGGCGTCAGCACGATCTTGCGGCCGGGCTCCAGCCTGGCCGTAAAGGCCGGGTTATCATTAAAACGCCCATTGAGCCACTGAGTGATTTCCTGGACCACGACCTGCATGGACTGAAGGCTGGCCGAGGCATCTTCGACGAAGCTTCCGTTTTTCTTAACAAACCGTCTGGTTTTGCCGTTGTGCAAAAGCAAAACACTTTGAACGGGACGTTTATATTCCCACCGCAGTGAATCCGGGCCCTGAAAAAGCAAAATGCCTTCGGACACAAGGGGTCGGGCAAGTATTTTCATGTGCTTTTCCTGGGTAAACCCGGCCGTGATGGATGTCACTGTCCCGGCTGCCGTTTTCAATTTTTCCCAGGAATCCGCCCAACCGATAGACATGAACGCAGTCAGCAGAAGAATGGCACTTATTAATAAATTATGTTTTTGTGTGTTTTTCATGGTATGTAAATTTGACAATCTCGTAAAAAGTCAAAATTCTTGAATTTTAATCTTATAACCCATTGAAATTATTAAGTGCAAAATTTTATTTTTGTGTTTTTTGTGCCTTTTTG
>JAJRVC010000425.1 GCA_024277475.1 Deltaproteobacteria bacterium | reverse complement strand
CGGCATTCATGCGGGCTTTCAGCACCGGAATGCGGCCCAGTTTATTAAACTCGGAAGAATGCGCATCGTAGTTAAAGGCGCAGGTAATCAGCACATCGAAATCGGCATCACCGGCCTCACGGGCAGCGGCAACCAGATCGGGGCGTGAGACGGTGCCAAATTCCGGGCCGATAAAGATACCGGCGCGTTTCTCGTCACCCGATTCAGGATCACCTTCAAAATAACGCCCCTCGGCGCAGATCAGATCGCCCGGCCAGGGCGTGAGTGAGGTGAATTCGATTTTATCTTCCTTGTGTGCCTGCTGCACACCGGCGGTCTTGAGGTTTTCCAGGATCATGGCAACGAAGTCTTGTTCTTCCCCATAATCATTTGTTGATTCAGCAATACTATCAATCAACTCATCATTCTCATCGACTCCTAGAACGCGGTGCGGCGACAGACTTTCCACAGTGAACGGCCCGGCAACACGCACCTTTTTCTTGTCTTCATAAGGTTTGTCGTAGAGGTATTCGAAATCCGCCCTGGCGGCGATGGAGGCGTCGATCTCTTGCTGGCGTTCGATACGCAATTGCCAAAACTGTTCATGGAGTTGAACCGCTAATGAACGCGAATCAACGCTAATTTCTTCATCTTGTTGGAATTCGTGTTTATTCGTATCCATTCGTGGTTCTCTCAAATCATCAAACGACTTGCCGGAAACATCTTTTTGAACCGCTAATGAACGCGAATCAACGCTAATGTCTTCATTGGATTCGCGTCCATTGGCGTTCATTCGCGGTTCCCAAAAATCAAAGGGCTTTTCCGGCAGCTCATCGAGGGTCAAGTTGCGGCCCAGTTCCTTGTTGATGATGGCAAGCTGGGTGCGCCGGGCTTTCTCCGTTCTGGCAGCGCGTAGTTTTTCCAGTGCCCTGGCGGCCTTCTCCGGCCAAGGGAAGCCGGGTTCGCGGGGCACTTCCCACTCCTGGATGGTATCGGGCAGTTCCACGTCGTAGTGCTGGGTGGCGCGATAGTTTTTCAGCCAGTCCGGGTTGATGGCGGCGATGGCTTCGGTGAGCTGCACGCGCAGCGGCTCCAGCTTTTCCTGAAACTGCTCCCAGATGACATCGACCTCGGCGTTGTTGGCGATGGATTTCAGGGTGATATGGGGTACGCGCTCATAAACAAAACCCTGACGGATATTACCGTGGGTCGGGGACTGAGAAGGGGTTGTGCGGGTGATCTCCGCTTCTTTCTGTTGGCCTTCCGGGCTGTCGGCCAGCAGGTAGAATGGATAGCGGGCGCCCATGATACGGGCACGGGCCAATGCCAGCGCAACGCGGGAGGTATCGATGGTAATCCAGCGGCGGCCCCATTGTTCGGCGACATAGGCGGTGGTGCCGGAGCCGCAGGTGGGGTCGAGAACCAAGTCGCCAGGATCTGTGCACATTAGTATACAACGCTGGATAGGTTTTATAGCAGTTTCAACTACATACCTTTTATCTGCTGCGCCTTGGGTATCCTCCCAAATATTCATTAAATTTTGAACGGGATAATCCTCAAAATACAATTTATATTCAGGGCTGTTACCAAATTTCACTAATCGATCAGCACGAATAAGCTTCCCAATACCTGTAGGGTTTGTTTTCCAGCTTTTATTCCGTCGAGGACTGCAACAACTGCCGTATAGTTCAAAATCAAATACACATGAGGGCGTTCTACCTGATGAATGCAAGTCTAGGGTACGAAACAATCTTGCGTTAGGATCGATAATCTTTGGCTCTTTTTTTTCCTCAGATGTTAATCGTCTTGTTTTCCCGTCTGGAAATGATAGAACAGTGTACTGTGAAGAATCACTCGACTTATCTCGTTCAACAAATAGTCGTCGATACTTAGCTGTTTGACTGTTTTTAACAAACCATAAAACATAATCATTGACCGTACCTAGAAATGTTGTACCTAGAGCCATTTTCTTTGTTTTATAGCTAATCTGGCATATAAAATTCTCATCCCCAAACACCTCATCCATCAAAGCCCTTACCCGATGCACATTCTCATCCCCAATCTGCACAAAGATTGAACCCGAATCGGTCAATAAATCCCGACACACCGTCAACCGATCCCGCAGATAGGTCAGATAGGAATGAATCCCGTCCCGCCAGGTATCGCGGAAGGCCTTGACCTGCTCCGGCTCGCGGGTGATGTGATCCACCTTGCCGTCCTTCACATCCCGGCTGGTGGTGGACCACTGAAAATTGGAGTTGAACTTGATGCCATAGGGCGGATCGAGATAAATACACTGCACCTTGCCGCGCAGCCCTTCGCGTTCGGCCAGCGAGGCCATCACTTGCAGACTGTCGCCAAGGATCATTCGGTTGGTCCAGTTGGCATCGTGCTGGTAGAACTCGGTTTTCGCGCCTTCGTCCGGCACGCCATTGAAATCGGCAAACAGGTCCACCTGCGGGTCTGCCGCCACTTCATCCGATTCGGTACGGCGCAACAGGTCGTCGATCAACACCTTGGGATGCACCTTTTCCTGGATATACAGCGGCGGCGCATGCACCACCAGGTCGGACCAGTCCTGCTCGTCCTTGCCGCGCCAAACCAGTTGCGGATCGAGATCGCGGTTGCGACGTTCGTAAGCCACGCGGATGGGGCTCTGATCATCCTTTTGCAACATCGACTGGTATTCCGCCGTCGGGATGTTCTTGCGCGTCGCCTCCTCGTGGGTGAGGGTTGCTATCTGTTTCTTCTGTTTGGGTTTTCTGGCCATTTTTATTTCTCTTGAACCGCTAATGGACACGAATGAACAGTAATAAAAAAACAGGAGAAACATTCGTGTCTATTCGTGTTCATTTGTGGTTTGTATTCCATAATCCTTCTCTATTTATTTTCTCTTGAACCACTAATGGGCACGAATAAACACTAATAAATAAGCCGAAAAAACATTCGTGTCTATTCGCGTTCATTCGTGGTTCTCATAAAACAATTCTTTTCCATTCCAGTTTTGCGTGTTTGAAGTTGAGCAGCAGTCCGAGTTTGCAGCCAGTGATTTTCAGGTAGTTCATCATCTGTCCAACTTCGTGGTTGGTAATCCGATCAATGGTTTTGGTGTCAACGACGACCTGATCAAAACAAATCAGATCCGGGATATACTCACCGACCTTGATCGACTTGTAACGCACATCAAACCTTGGTTGTTGCCGGTATGGGATATCCTGCAAACCAAACTCCACAACCAAAGCATTTTCATAAGGTTTTTCCAGCAAGCCGTGACCAAGCGTATTCAATACTTCCATCGCGCAACCCACAATCTGATGCACTTCATCCTTAAACAATAATTCGCGTGTATTCGCGTTCATTCGCGGTTTAAACACCTGTTATCTTTTTCAATGCCGTCAGCAAGGGTGGGATATCATCCCGAATAATGCTCCAGATGATGTCATCATCGATGCCAAGGTAGGCGTGGATAAGCCGGTTACGGGTGGCGATGATCATGCGCCAGGGGATTTCAGGGTGTGCCTGGCGCACTTGCTCCGGTATGCGGGTGGCGGCTTCTCCGATCAGCTCAAGGTTGCGTAGTACGGCATCGCAGGTGATGCCACTTGCAGTGAAGTCCTGCTGATTCATACCCTCGGTATAGACGAGCACCTTCCCGGCGAAGCCGATCATGTCGTCGATATAGAAATACCATTCCCGTTCTGTCTTTCCGACATCAGACATGAATGGCCTCCCGCTCCACATAGGGGCGCAACTCCGGGCGCAGGGCCTTGTCGGTCACCAGATCCACAGGGGCACCGAGCAGGTCTTCGAGATAGAACTGGAGACCAAAGTAACGGCTGGAGTCTGCCGCGCCATCGAAGGCCACGAGAATATCGATGTCACTGTCAGGACCTGCGCTGTCGCGAGACATGGAGCCAAACAGAGCCAGATCGAGCACACCAAATCGTTTTTTCAGCTCCGGCAAGTGCGCTGTGAGTCGTTTCAACGCTTCATTTTTTTTCATAATCTTTTCCTGTAGGCCGTAATTTTCGAACCACTAATGGACACGAATAGACACCAATGAGAAAAATGAATATTCGTGTCTATTCGCGTTCATTCGCGTTTCCATTCAATATACCTTCGATCATGTTATTCAACTCAGTTT
>JAJRVC010000424.1 GCA_024277475.1 Deltaproteobacteria bacterium | reverse complement strand
CATCGATCACGTGCTGGCCGAGATCTCCGCGGCCGGCATAGAGACCGAAAAGGTCCAGCTGGGCGGCCGGAAAATTCACGGGTGCATCGCCTGCTACAAATGCTTCGACAACTTGAACCAGCGCTGCGCCGTGGACGACGACATCCTCAACGAATGCCTCGAAAAGATGGTCGCCGCCGACGGCATCATCCTGGGTTCGCCTACCTATTTCGCCAACATGAGCCCGGAGCTCAAGGCCCTCATCGACCGCGCCGGCATGGTGGGCATCGCCAACGAGACCCTCTTTCGGCGCAAGGCCGGCGCCGCCGTGGTGGCGGTGCGCCGGGCCGGGGCGGTGCACACCTTCGACGCCATCAACCACTTCTTCACCATCGAGCAGATGATCGTACCCGGCTCATGCTACTGGAACATGGGCTTCGGGCGCGACAAGGGCGAGGCCGCCGGCGACGAGGAGGGTCTGCGCATCATGAAGACCCTGGGCCGGAACATGGCCTGGCTGCTGGGAAAAATCCATGGCGAGTGATCTTTTTGAAAAGGTGCGGGCGGCCGCCGGGCGCATAAAGGGTCACGCCCACGTGACCCCGGTGATGACCTCGCGCACCGCCAACCGGATGTGCGGCGCAGAGGTGTTCTTCAAGTGCGAAAACCTCCAGCGCGCGGGCGCCTTCAAGTTTCGCGGCGCCTTCAACAGCATCTCCCGGCTGTCGGACGACCAGCGGGCCCGCGGCGTGATCACCTACTCCTCGGGCAACCACGCCCAGGCCGTGGCCCTGGTGGGCCGCCTGCTGGGGGTCGGGACCACCATCGTGATGCCCGCCGACGCCCCGGCCACCAAGCGCGCCGCCACCCGGGACTACGGCGCCGAGATTGTGGAATACGACCCCCGGGAGGCCGACCGCCGACAGATCGCCGAATCCCTGCAGGCCGAACACGGTTACACCATGATCCCGCCCTTCGACCACCCGGAGGTCATCGCCGGCCAGGGGACCGCCGCCCTGGAGCTGTTGGAAGCGGTCGGCGCGCTGGACATGCTGCTGGTGCCCTGCGGCGGCGGCGGGCTGCTGAGCGGTTCGGCCATCGCGGCCAAAGCCCTGTCGCCGGACTGCCGCGTCATCGGCATCGAGCCCGAACTGGCCGACGACGCCGTGCGCTCTTTCAAAACCGGGAAGCTGCACACCGTCAAAAACCCGCCCACCATCGCCGACGGCACGCGCACCCCCTCCCTGGGCACGCTCACCTTTCCGCTGGTGCTGAAATACGTGGACGACATGCGCACCGTGACCGAGGAGGCCATCGCGGCGGCCGTGCGCTTCTTCTTCTACCGCATGAAGCTGGTGGTGGAACCCTCCGGCGCCCTGGGCCTGGCGGCGCTTGCCAGCCGCGCCGTCACCCCCGCCGGACGCGTCGGCGTGATCATCAGCGGCGGCAACATCGACGCCGCCACCATGACCACTATTTTAAGCCCCTGATTCATCGCCACAGAATATCAACTTCGATTTCCATTCACCCACAAAGCCAATTTCAAAGCACCTGCCCCCCTTTTGCAAACACCGGTCAAGCTCAAGCTAGGGTGTAGTTTCGATAAAATAAAATATTTTTTAATATTTTACTTGACAAAATAAATTTTATTTTTTTATTTTGTCAGACGATCTTCCGCGTGACTTCATGAAAACGGCGCTTCTGCATCCAAAGCACCTTTTAAACGCTCACTCTCACAAATAACTTTTCGAAAAGATGCCCCTTGGATGCTTCTAAACCACGAATGCATTTGTCATCGGCGGCTCACACATATATCCATGTCCGGAACCCTATAACCCTAACCGCATAGGAGGACATCATGGCACAAAACAGAATCACCCGAAGAAAATTTCTGGAAAAGTCATTGACCGTTGGGACCGGCGTGTTTGTCGCACCACTGGTTGGGCCGTTTAAAAATTCAGCCAAGGCAGCGACCACCGGAAAAGACACTGTGGTATTTCTTTCCGCAGAGAACGTGACCGGAAACTGGGATCCAACATCGCACACGACCCTGGCACAGTTAAATGTCGAAGCTTTTATCTTTAACTATCTTACACGCTGCCCAATGACAGTTAAAAAGCCCCAAGAGTTAATTTACGAATTAGCTACCTCTCAAAAAATAATCGATCTCTACACTATCGAGTACACTTTGAGGGACGGGGTCAAATTCCACGATGGCAAACCTTTCTCTGCCGAAGATGTAAAAGCCACATTCGAGTATGCTTCTGACCCCAAAAAAGCGGCAGGTGCATGGTATCCCGGCCCCTGCGAGGTAGAGGTCATCGATCGCCTGACATGCCGAGTGCATACACGAAAGTACGGTTACCCCGCGTATCATTTCTGGTATCAATCTTCATTTCTTCCCATAATGTCTGCAAACGACATTAAAGAGCCCAAAATACTTGCTCAACGTCTCAATGGGACCGGCCCCTTCAAGTTCTTGAAGCAGCAGAAAGACGACACAAGAATGGTCGTGAACAAAGATTATTTCAAAGGCTCACCAAAAATAAAAAATCTGCACTTCATTTATGTGCCTGATTCAACAACCCGTCTGATTTCTCTCCAGTCCGGTGAAGCAGATATCATCGAAAGGTTGGAATCCGAGCAAGTGGATGTAGTAAGTAAAGACAAGAACCTTAAACTTAACACGGCCGTTTCTGTAGAAAACAAGTACCTGTGGTTCCGCTGCAGCAAACCGCCATTTGATGACTGGCGTGTGAGAAGAGCTGCGTGCCATGCCATCGACCGCAAGCAAATATGGCAACTCTTGGGAAAATCCGGTTATCCAAGCTATGCTCATATTTCGCCTGTTAAATTAGGGTACACCAAGGTGCCAAACTATCCGGAGTACGATCTGGAGCTGTGCCATAAGTTCTTAAAAGAAGCGGGATACCCCGGGGGTAAGGGTCTACCCGAGCTAGAATACATTACATCGGTTGGTTTTTACCCCAAAACAAAAGAATATGGCGAGGTTATTACCGCCATGCTGAATGCTGCGGGATTTAAGGTCAAACTCTCGGTGTTGGAAACTGCCGCATGGAACCAGAAATTATACGACCGTCCAGGAGGCGGGCCCGGCCATATGATCGATTGCGGATGGTGTACTGGTTCGCCGGAACCTGATTTGGTTCTTCGAATGCATTTCCATTCTTCTTCCAAACGTATTACCGGCATTGTAGATCCAGAAATTGATGCTTCTTTGGATAGGGAGCGTAATGCCGAAACACTCGAAAAAAGGATAAAAATTCTAAAGTCTGACACCTTGCCTTTAATCGCAAAAAAAGCACCAAGTTTATCACTTTTTACATCGGTTTTTATTCATGGGATCAACAAAAACCTTCGCGATTACTATATTTATCCAAATGGCATGATGGATTTGGAACGGGCAACAAAAGATGCATGATAAACTATTGATAGATGAGGGAGCAAAACAACTCCCTCTCTGATACCAAGAAAGCAATTTATGGGTTATATAATATATTTTCTGGTAAGGAGAATATCTCAGGGCATCATTATTGTCTTTTTTGCCGTTTTTTTTATTTTCATGGTAATGCGAATTGTGCCTGGTGATCCGGTGCGACTAATGGTTGGTGGTGCTGCGCCGGACCAGGTCCTGGAGAAAGTTGCAAGAGAGCTCGGACTTAAAGATCCTCTACTGGTCCAATTCAGCCGTTATCTGAAAGGGATTGTGAAAGGGGATTTCGGCACATCTTTCATTCGCCCTAAAAGTGGTGGTTCGGTAGGTGGGGAAGCATGGGATGATAAAAGAGCGCATGCAAGAGCAGAGGTTTTTGACTTAATAATTGAACGCATTCCTCTAACGCTTCTGCTGGGTGGGATGGCTATTTGGTGGGCCATCTTAATAAGCATTCCACTCGGCATTGCCGCCGCACTCAAACAAGGAAGCTGGGTCGACAAGGTGGCCAATGCATTTATCTCCATCAGCATATCGATTCCAAATTTCTGGCTTGGCATAATTTTGATGCTCATAATTTCGATAAAGCTTAAACTTCTTCCAAGTGTCGGATACAGGGGCTTTGCCTATGTAATCTTGCCCTCTTTTGCCGTCTCTCTCGAACTTGCCCCAATTCTTCTGCGGACCATTCGCTCTTCTATGATTGATGTCTTGCAGATGAATTTTGTAAAAGTAGCCAGGGCAAGGGGATTGTCATCATTTTCCATTATAATGAAGCATTGTTTTCGTAACAGTCTGGTTCCACTATTGAATGTACTGGGGGTTCAAATCGGCATCCTTTTAGGGGGTGTTATTGTTGTAGAGTATGTATTTAATTTTCCCGGAATTGGCCTGCTAACCATTTACGCTGTGCTCCAGCGTGACTTTCCGCTCATTCAGGGGATTGTAATCGTGTTTGCAAGTGTTTTTGTTTTTATCAACATCATCGTAGACCTTTTATGCTCATATATTGACAGAAGAATTACCTTTTGAATTACAACTCCTTTTCATCTCAAATGGAAAAAATACGATGCAGGAAATAAAAAACCCTTTTTCAAGGCTTGCAGTACAAAATCGCAGCATCGTTGTTGGATGTTGTATTTTACTTTTTTTGCTACTTGCATCTATCGTAGGCCCGCACATGCTTCCGAACGACCCCTATAAAATGAATATAATGGACCGCCTCCAACCACCAGTTTTCATTACTGGAGGGACATGGAGCCATCCGCTAGGCACAGATGCACTGGGCAGAGATCTTCTTGCCAGAGTCCTCAGTGGCCTGAGAGTGTCCTTTGTCATCGGTTTCTCTACTGTATTGCTCATTTTCCTGTTTGGTTCAACTGTTGGAATGTCATCAGGATACTACGGGGGCCTATTTGATACGATTTTAATGCGCCTTACAGATGCACAGCTGTCTTTGCCAATGATTGTTCTTGCTATCGCCATCTTGGGAGTCACTCGTCCAAGCATTCCCAGTATCATTCTAGTTTTAGCTATTTCCAGTTGGCCCATTTATGCAAGAGTCACGCGAAGTGTCGTATTGGGGGAAAGGGAAAAGGAGTACGTGCGCGCTGCGAAAATTATTGGTGCATCGGGTCCACGCATTATTGTACGCTATATCGCTCCCGGCATTCTTCCCGGTGTGGCTCTTGTGGCCATCCTTGATATCGCCAGGATGATAATTTTTGAAGCTATCCTGGGCTTTTTGGGCTTAAGCATACAACCCCCCCAACCTTCATTCGGCAACATTATTTCCGATGGCAGAAAATACTTGGTAAATGCATGGTGGATTGCCACAATGCCGGGTGTTGTTCTGAGCTTATTGTTGGTTTCGATCAATATGATTGGATCAGGCTTCGAAAAAGTACGCAAAACCATCATTGAATCGTAAAGATGCCCTACAACTATCCAAAATATTTAAAATGGTGCATTGTGTATCTCGAGGGACAATTAAAACATCAGGAATTTTTATGGAAGAGCACATTTTAAACATTAAAAATCTTTCGGTCAAATTTTATACGCGCGGGGGTATTATTGAGGCTTTACATAATATATCTTTCTCCATGAAAAAAGAACAGGTACTTGGTATT
>JAJRVC010000423.1 GCA_024277475.1 Deltaproteobacteria bacterium | reverse complement strand
TGCCCGGGGCGAGAATTGAACTCGCACAGCCCTAAGGACCGAGGGATTTTAAGTCCCTTGCGTCTACCTATTCCGCCACCCGGGCGTTTGCACTATATTCAAGGATTTCCGAAGACTTACACAAAATTTAACGGAACCCCTATACAGGTAAAAAGTGATAAAAAATAGCAATTTGTAGAGTTTTTTGCTCTACAATTTGCATAATCTAATAGACCATTTGTGCTCGAAAAACAAGAAATATTGATGTTGATCTTAAACTATTTCAGGAACCAACCTTGACAATCCCGCAAAAAAGTCAAAATTTTCGCGTTTTGATCTCATAACCGGTTGAAATTATGAAGCACAAAATTATGAACTTATTTCTTCATGATCTCTTAGAACCGGATGATCCTGAAACCACCCGAACCTCCAGCGGCCCGGTTGCATCCAGATGCACATCTTGTTGGGGAAAGGCAATCGTCAGTCCCGCTTCTTTGAATGCGTTATCAATTGCACCGTTCACTTCATGCAGCGTCGGGATATAGTCATCAATTCCGTTAATAGTTACCCGCAGTTCAAAATCCAGGCTGTTGTCGCCAAAGCCCTTGAAGACGGCCTGCGGAGCGGGTTCGGAAAGAACTCGCGGATTTTTCCTGGCAACCTGCACGAGCAGTTCTTCGGCCAATTTTGTATCGGAACCGTAAGCAATTCCAACCGGTATCCTGAGCCGGACATATTTATCCGAAAGAGACCAGTTGATCAGGCGGCCGACAACAAACTCTTTGTTGGGGACGATCAACTCCTTGCGATCCCAGTCGACGACGGTTGTCGCCCGGATACGGATACGCGATACGGTTCCGTTAATGTCGTCGATGGTGACGGTATCACCGACTCTGAACGGCCGCTCGAACAGGACGATCAATCCGCAGACAAAGTTTGCCACAATTTCCTGCAACCCAAAACCAAGACCAACACTCAAAGCCGCAACCAGCCACTGCAAATTTCCCCATTTGAGACCGATCTTATTGAAAACAATAATGATACCTATCGCTGTGATCGCGTATCGGCAGACGGTTGAGTAAGCATATCGCGCCCCGGCATCCATCGGCAAACGATTCAACAAAATAACTTCCAGCAAACCCGGCAGGTTGCGGCCGGCGATGACCGTTATCACGGCTACAATGACTGCCAGGGTGATGTCGGCCAGGGTGATGGGGACCATTTTTGCAACACCGTCCACAACCTTACTATAACTCCAAAATTGGACATCCTGCAGGATGCCGAAGGCCGGAAACACGGGCTCCCAGATTGCCCAGATTCCGACCAGAGCAAGGATGAACACAACCAGTTTCAAAAGAGTACGGGTTTGTTCATCGATCTGACTCATTTCGATGATGGTTTCCATCAGCGCTGACTGAGTGCCGCCGCCGGAATCCGCGCCGGCTGCCGCGCCTGAAGTCGACACCTGATGTAATTCCTGTTTTGCAATGGCTTTTTTTAAAGCAATCCTGCGACGGGCCAGCATCAACATTCGCAGCATTAGATCGTTAAAGATAATCAATGCCAATAGCACCACGATGGTATAGGAAACCAGGTTGCGTAATTCGATTGCCGAATAATAATACCCGATCGCCGCCAGCCAGAGAACAAAGAGCGGCAGAACGACGGCCGCGGGATACCAGACATATCGCAAACGGCACAGCCAGCTTTGGGGGTGTTTTTCAATCAATACGGACGTGATGCCACCCCTGAATCTCAGGATACGCACTGCGAATGCGGATACAGCCAGGGCCTGAATCATAAGGGATAGTTTGGCGAGCGCATCGCTGTATTCAAATGCAGGTACGGTTTCCATCACCCCCAGAAAAAATGTGGCCAACGCTACGATCGGGGTCAGCCAGCCCAGATTGCGCTTCAGAGTCCGGCGGGCTGACTCCGGCCATTGAAAATGTACCTGGGCCAGGCCGTGTTGACGGCAGAGATTGTAGAGCAGGACCATTATGACCAAGCTACCGGTAGTGTTGATCAGACCACCGGCAATGCCTGTGCTGAACTGGTCTGCTTGATGCAGGCTCATCAGTTGAATTGCCGGAAATGCCAGCAGGAACGGCCAGACAGCGGCCAGCAACACCGTCAGTCCCAGGGCTTTAATCGTCAGCAGGAAGGAATCCTCCACCTGCTGCCCGACGCATTCAGCGATATACTTCAGTTTTTTGTTGCCCCACCTGCGACTGGCGATTAGAAACAAACCAATTAGCAAACCGATTAGCCAGACAGCTGTCTTCTGATGGTATGACCGAGCCATATCCTTGAATAATCGGTCCCAGGAATCCGGTTCAAAAATCCATTCCAGGGAGACTTCCAGTTTCTGGATATCGCTGATACGGACCGGCTTGGAGCTGCGAATCCAGAGCAGATGGCGATCAAGTAATTTACCGAAATCCTCTGAAATATCGACCAGTTGCTGTTCAGCGAATTCAATATCCTGTATCAATTTAAAGATCCGGTTGTAGCCGGATTTCAATTTTTCAATAATACCGAGACGCTTGGCGACCACTTCCTGGATTTTCGATTCGAGTGACTTCCGGTCGACATCCGAGAGAAGGCTGACCGAACCGACAACACGATCTGCCACCGCCTTGGGGTCGGAAAGTTCACGCAGCAACCGATCCATCTTGATCTGTTTTTCGCTGATTTCGCTCATTCTGATCTGGCGGGCATCGGAATCCGCAAAATACTGATCGGCACTGGGCAGGTTCAGGCGCTGTGCGCGTAGCGCCAGCCCGATGGCCTCGGTCAGCACGGCTGATGCGACCCTTTTTTTAGCTGTTTCAAATTCTTCTTCGAGCGCCTTCAGACGGATTTGATAATCTTGATAATTTTTTGCCAGTACTGTTTCTTCCCGCGTAATCTTTTCCAGCTCGATGCTCAGCTGGATGTTGATGTCAAACTGGTCCTGAACAACCTTGGGCTGCAGGGGAACCTCGGCGATGGCGTTCTGAGCCTCCTCCCGTGCCTGAACAGCCTCCCGCTGACGGCGTTTCTGGACTTCGGCCTGCCAGCTTTCGAACATTTTTTTGCGGCTATTCACTGCTTTGCGGGCAACGTCACGTTCCGTACTGAACAATTTTACGAGCAGATTATGGCTGCGTTGTCGCAGCTCGTTTAATTTAATTTCGGCTGCTAATTTTGCCCGCTCGGATTCGAGGCTTAGCGCCTTGGCATTATTAAGTGTATCTGTCTCAGCAGCGCCGGATATCGTTTCCAGCTCCGTTTGAATGGCTTTGAGCCGGCTGGCTGTGGCCGCCATCTTTTCGGTTGTTTGATTGATGATATTCTTCTCAGCCTTTGAACGATCACTCCATCCCTGCAGCCTGCTTTGAGCCGTCGCGAGCTCGGCTTCTTTCTGGCGGAGTCGTTGTTCGAGTTTCAAAGTGCTCATTTTCTTCGCGCGCGCCCTGACTTTTTCAGACGCCATGAACGGCTTTTCCAGCTCGACCTGCAATGCTTTCAACCGCTCGGGAGCTGTCTGGATGAGCTGTAAAAGTTCGTTTATCTTTTTATGGGTATCGGCTGCCAGCTCCAGGTATGTAACCGCCCGGTCTATATATTTCAGACTGTCGGCTTTAACCGTGGCATCGATATTCGACATACTTTCAATCGCAATGCGCCTGGATTTAAGCTCATCGATAGTTATAACCGGGGATGGTGCTGCCGTTGAC
Source organism: Deltaproteobacteria bacterium (assembly GCA_024277475.1). The sequence continues at coordinate 7,649 of JAJRVC010000423.1, read as the reverse complement.
GGGAGAATTGCCGTCTGCTGGGCCTGAATTTCCGGTGGAATCACCGGCAGCAACCCTATCGAACAAACGGTAAGGAGACCTACAAGTTTTTTCATGATGCTCAGCATATGTTTCTTTCCAGGCACTGATGAGGTGAGTTTGATCCCAATGTTGAGTGAGGTCGGGTGCTAACGGGCTAAATATTAATGAGATAGATAATAATAACAGTTGATTGTGTTGTCAATCAAAACTGCTGAATTGTACTTCTGAGCCTTTAAACCCGTGAATCCCTGCCGCCGACCTTTTCCTATCCAACCGCAAAGCTGGTTTGTCCATAGACGGATGCGCGCCGGCCGGGTGTGGTCGATTGACCCCGTTGCATGTGGCGATTTGTGAGAACGTGGCGAAAGTCATAATGATCGAGCAGATCTGCGGCTACCGCGTTTTGCTGCGGGGCGATGGCCAGCGGGGGCCCCTTATAAGTGAGTGTCAAAGCGGCTTGAAGGAGTGCTTCCGCATCCTGGGGAGAGCGTGCGGCCCATGGGCCCAGCCGCCGGGTCTGGGCAAACAGGTACCCCGCCATTCTCAGGGACTCATCGTAAACCGCAAAGCCTCTATCAGGAAAATCTGCCAGTAACGCTTGAAAAAGGGTGGTCCGATCCGCCCCGAAAATAGGAGAATCAAAATCTGCCAGTTCCGGGACATCTTGAAACCGCAGTCGCTGAACCTGTTTCGGATAATCCGGCAAGGATGAATAATCAGGATACTCAAACATAAGCGCCTGATCGAGCACCGCAAAGCCAAATCGTCTATAGAGAGCAAAGCCCGCTTCACTGGCGTCCAGTCGCAAAAAAGATATCCCCTGGGATTCCGTCCAGTTCAACACGTGCTGCAACAATGCCCGGCCGATGCCCCTGTGCTGCAACTCTTTGCGAACTGTCATCATGCCCAGATAAGTAAAAGAGCCATAATTCGTCGCTCCGACCACACCCGCCGGCTGACCCTGCCAGGTGGCCAGGAACCAACGATTTGGCTCCAAAGCGAAATAGCGGCGGATCTCCCGCGCCCGGCTATCGGTAAATTCAAAGGCCGATGTAACAATGTCGTCTGCAATTTCTAGATCGTTAGAGGTTAATGCCCGAATTGTGATGTCCATAATTTTGTTCCGAAAAATAAAAAGCGTTCAGCAGAAAGAGTGATTTTCTTTTGTTTCGTCTGTCGTGGATTTTCAACAGGTAAGCAGATGAGGCATTTTGTCTGCGATGTAGGGTTTGAGTATGGTTAGTGTTTCCCTAAACGATGCAACAGCGTTGTCGATATCCACTTGAGTCATCGGTGTGGACAGGGCGAACATGCCCCGGCCGGCAGAGTATACGCCGCGATTCATCAGCTCCAGATGGACAAGACCCGGCAGTTCCCCTGCTTTTGTCAGGCTTACGATGGAATCTGTTGCTCTGGCAGGCTGCTGGTCCCGCCAGTGCAGTTGCAGCAAGGAGCCCAAGCCTGAGACGCACCCCCTAAGACCGGTCTCTTTCAAAGCGACGGTGAAGCCGTCCCGGAGTCTGTCCCCCAGTTGATTCAGCCTTGTAACAGCCTTCTGATCGTATAGGGTCATAGCAGCCATGCCGGCTGCCAGGGTGATATTGTTGCCGTTGAATGTACCTGAATGAAAAATCGGATCTTCATGGGCCGGATTAAATCGCGACATGATGTCCCGGCGACCGCCGAACGCACCGATGGGCAGCCCCCCGCCTATTATTTTACCCAGGGTGGTGAGGTCCGGTTGTACGCCCTCTATTTCCTGCAGTCCGCCGCTGCTGAGACGAAACGTCATGACTTCGTCAAAGATGAGCACTACGTTGTATTTATCGGCCAACGTCCGAAGCCCTCTGAGGTAACCAGGCTGAGGGCCTATGGCACCGGCAGCACCCATCAGAGGCTCGGTCAGAATAGCTGCAACTTTGTCTGCGTTGGTTTTGAGCATATTCTCTACTGCATCGAGATCATTGAATGCCACGACTAAAACGTCCTTAAGAACACTGGCAGGCACTCCGGGACCTATGCGTGGTGCAGGCGGGCCTTCGGGATCAGGATCGGCGAAAATGTTGACTTCAACTGAATCGTGGGAGCCGTGATAACCGCCATCCATTTTAATGAAGATATCCCTGCCCGTAAAAGCACGTGCGGCCCGGATGGCAAACAGAGTGGCCTCGGTACCCGAGTTACAATAGCGGACCTGCTCCATAGAGGTCAGGCAGTTGCACAAATGCTCGGCATGTTGGTACTGAATTTCACCGGCAGCACCGAAAACAGTACCTTTTTCAATCTGGGCCATTGCGGCTGCAATGATGGCCGGATGGGCATGGCCGTGAATAAGTGAGGTGTAATTATTCAACAGATCAAGGTACTCGTTGCCGTCGGCATCATAGAGAAAACATCCACTGCCGGATGTCATGTAAACTGGATAAGGTGCGAAGTAGGTCGCCGCACGGGTGTCTCCGCCGGGCAGGCTTTTCCCGGCCCTGGTGTCGTGGTCTTTAGATCGGACGGTTCGTTGGGCGAAGCGTCCCTTAATTTTTTCGGCTACCGGGTGTTGTACTTTGTCGGCCATTTCATCAAATCTCCTTTTGCCATGGGCAACTCGCCCCTCGCAGCGAACTTTTTCTTTTAAATCAATACAAACGATAGAATTCCTTACTTCCACATTTCACGTTCGTCAATCGTCATTCCATTTCCCCACTCCCCTTGAACCTCTTACGAATCACTCTCTCTTTGCCCTAATCAATCTTTCGTTGATAATGATCAATGTCATCGAAAACAGCATGATAACGGTGGAAAAGGCATGGATTTTGGGCGTAATTTCGAAACGCACCATCGAATAGATTTGAACAGGGATGGTCGTCATGCCGGGTCCTGATAACATGTAAGTAATTAGAAAATTATCAAAGGATACCGTAAATGCCAGCAAAGCGCCAGCTATGATTCCAGGCATTATCAGCGGCAGGGTGATCCTCCGGAAGGTCACCATTTCGTTGGCACCCAAGTCCATAGCCGCCTCTTCCAAAGATCGATCAAACCCGTGGAGTCTGGCCGATACAACGGTCAGCACAAAGGGGAGGCAAATGAGGATATGGCCGCAAATAATTAAAAGGATCCCCCCCTGGATCTTCAAAATCGATGCGAAACTGAGAAGTGCTATCCCGATAATAATTTCAGGGATTATCATCGGTGAGAGGAAAAAGGCATTCAGGATTTCTTTAGCGCGAAATTTGTTTCTGACAAAACCGATAGCGGCGAGTACCCCGATGGCGGTTGCGCTTGCAGTAGCCCCCAGGGAAATAAAAAGGCTGTACTTGACGGCGGTAAGAATGTTTTGATCTGCGGCGGCCAGCTTATACCATTTTAACGTTAATTGTCCCAGCGGAAAGGTTGAATATTTGGAGGTGAAGAATGACATGAAAATCACCGTAAGAATCGGCAAAAAAAGAAACGTATAGACGAAGACAACCCAGATTTTCAAGAGAATTTGTCTAACAGTCATTTATCCGCCCGTAATTTTCTCCAATTTAAATACGCGGTTGTAAGTGATGACCAACATCAGGATGATAAATAGCAGCAAAATGGCCAGCGACGAACCAAAAGGCCAATTAAAAGAGACATAATACTCTTTCTGAATGACGTTGGAGATCATGATTTCACCGGGGCCGCCCAACAGGTCCGGGGTTATGTATGAACCGACCGTCAGGATGAACACGAGTAGACATCCGGTGCTGATTCCGGGAAAAGAAAGGGGCAGGCAGACCCGCAGGAAGGTCTTCCATCGCCCGGCTCCCAGATCCTGCGCGGCCTCTTCTAAACTTAGATCAATTTTTTCAATGGAAGCATACAATGGAAGGATCATAAAGGGTAGAAAAACATGGATGAGTCCGATAAATACCGCCCTTTCAGTATATAAAAACCGTATCGGAAATTCAATAAGGCCCAGTTCGACCAGAAAATGGTTCACCATTCCGTTGGTACCCAGCAGGATCTTCCAAGCATAGGTCCGAACAACAATGCTGGTCCAAAAGGGAATGATGAGTGCCAGAAACAGGATTTCCCTACGGCGGTATTTCGTTCGAGCGAGAAAATAGGCGCACGGATATCCGATAACCAGGCAGAAAAACGTCACGACCACCCCATACCATAGACTCTTGATAAATATCTTAAAATACACAACCTGGGTGACGGCCCGGATGTAGTTTTCCAGGGTGAGTGCTTTTTGCATCACGCCGTCGGAGAATTGATGGAAACTATAGCTTAGTATCAGAAGAATCGGGATAACAAAAAAGAAAATCAACCAGAAAACCCCTGGGCCCAATTGGAGAAAAAGTTTCAACCTGGTTATACCGGCGCGCCACTGCCAAATAGTCGAGCCTGATTGGGTCTTTTCCCTTTCACTCATGACTGTCCCCAGTGATTACAATGCCGCTTTCAATTTTCCAGCCGACCTGCACGCGGGTTCCCGGAGCATAAGACTTTTTAATATCGACATTCTGTACTTTGATGCTGATACGGAGTCTGTTTTCGATTAATACGGTGTAGATGGTCAATACGCCATGATAAACAGACTCTTCTACGATTCCCTTGTAGATGTTTTCAAGGTCCGACAGATGGGCCCCAATCATAATCTTTTCAGGTCTGATGGAGACAAAGGCTTTTTGGCCTTTGTTCAGGCCTTTCTGTGAGTTTACATATATGGGCAAATCTTTGCTGATCAACGCTGCCCGGGAATCTTCCAAAGAGCTGATGACCCCCTCCACCAGGTTGGTCTCCCCGATAAAATTGGCTACGAAGACCGTTTTGGGGTTCTCATATATATCGCCGCTCTTGCCGATCTGCTCGACGAAGCCGTGGTTGATGACTGCGATCCTGTTGGACATTGTGATCGCTTCCCCCTGGTCGTGGGTTACATAGACAAAAGTTGTGCCCACCTCCCGCTGAATCCGTTTTAATTCTAATTGCATCTGGTTTCTGAGTTTAAGATCCAGCGCTCCGAGGGGCTCGTCCAACAGCAGAACGGTTGGATGATTAATCAAAGCCCTGGCAATGGCCACCCGCTGTTGTTGACCACCGCTTAACTGGCTGATTTTGCGGTCGGCAAAACCGCTAAGTTCAGTGAGGTTGAGCATTTCTAAAACCTCTTTTTTTATTTTATTTTTGGGGAACCCTTTCATCTCCAAACCAAAACCAATGTTCTTGAACACATTCATGTGAGGGAAAAGCGACAGCTGTTGAAAAACAAGGTTAGTCGGTCTGCGAAAGGGAGGGCTGTTAGTCATAGCCTCTCCGCCGATGTAAATCACCCCTTCTGAAGGTTTCTCAAAACCTGAAATCATTCGTAAAATAGTGGTCTTGCCGCAGCCACTGGGACCCAGCAAAGCAAAAAACTCTCCCTTCTCAATGGTAAAGGAGACATTATTCACCGCGATGACATCTCCAAACCGTTTGGTTACATTTTTGAGCTCCACATCGACCTGGCTCATAGAATCCGGTCCTTCAAATGATAGCTAAAGTTATTCGAGAATTACCATGCATGGCGATTTAGCGACTCGTAAATTAATAATTCCCCACACATCACGCAGGATTTGGGTTTATAATCAAAGCGTGTCAGCGGGTGCAGTTTCAAATATGCAGTCGCTGACACAGCGTAGGAAACGAACCAAAAGACAAGCAAGTCTGGGAACGATGTGTTTCTGTATCCCTTTATTTTTGACGTCTACATTCCGGCCATTAATTCGTTCATCAATTGATTCCATTGATCGCGGTTCTTTTGGAGATATTCAGGTTTTACAAAGACTACATGTTTGCGCAGCTTCGAGCTAGCGCCTAACATATCACTTTGCTCCGCCGTTAATTCGACCAGACTTGAACAGGGAGCGTAAGTGATCCCCTTCGTAACAAAGTTGGTGTGTACCTCCTTGGAAAGGGCAAAATCTAAAAATGCTTCCGCCGCTCTGCGATGTTTAGCCCCCCTGGGTATAATCATGGTATCCACCCATCCAAGACTGCCCTCCTGCGGTTGTGTATAAGCGATCGGATGACCCTCCTTTTTCAAGTTGTTAACCCGCCCTCTCCAGAAGTCGGCGATCCAAACCTCGCCAGTTGCAAAAAGCGATGTCAGCTCTGCTCCACTGGACCAGAATTTTAACAAGTTGGGTTTGAGCTCCCGCAGTTTCGCCATAACGGCATCCATATCTGTGATGTTATTGGGATCCTGACCCAGATACAGTGCGGTTTGTGGGATTACCTGGGTGCCGGTACTATAGAGCGCGACGTGTCCCTTGAATTTTTTATCCCATAAGGCGCTCCACGAAGTGGGTGTTTTAACGAATTTGGTGTTCCAGGCAATGGCCTGATCCCCCCAGAAATAGCTGATACAATGGACTTCCGGACCCGGGTCATACGGAGGATTTTTAAATTTATCGAAAAGATATTGGTAGTTCGGAACATTCTCCGTCCTAATGGGTAGCAAAAGACCCTCATCCATAGCCTGGAAAGCATGATTCTGGCTCAGAAAAGAGATATCAACAGCCGTCTTTCCAGCCTTCAATTTGGCAAGTTGCTCGGAATTGTTTCCGAAAAAGTCATGTTGAACTTTAATTCCATATTTCTTTATAAAGGGTTCAATGATATAGGTTTTAACTGCCTCCCCATAGCTTCCTCCCCACGACTCGACATGAAGAGGCCCCTCGATCTTTTCTTCTGCGATTGCCAATGAACCTGCCAGCAACAATGCCGTACAAATGATGCCTGTAACCAACAAAAATTTTCCGCTGTTATTTTTTTTCATTTTCATTTTGCCCTCCTTTCATTGTGGTGAAGTTATTACAAAAACAAGGTCCTTCGCCGGCCACTGCCCGAACAAGTTCTTTGGTCACCACCTGCAGACTGTTGCCGGCATCCCCTGACGCATCCTAAAAATACATCACATGCCGAACCTGACCGAATTGTGTTTGAATTCGCAAGATTTCTTTTCATGAAATAAATAAGCTAAAGCATAAAGTGAACTAACAATACCTAAGAAGCTCTAAATATATTAGATTGTTTCCATAGAAAAATGAACAATTAAATAGATAGCGGAGCGACACACGGCGCAAGCGCCTGGGCCGCGCGTGTGACATCAACGAATATTCAATTATCAATTCCAGCCCGATCCGGAGCAGGAAAGTTACAAGTCAAATTGCATATATTTCTGCGGTTCTCTGGCTGGGTTGTCCCAATAGATGCGCAACCGACGGTCGTCCATGTTAAAGAGCACCGAGCACAGGGTAGCGTTGATATCCGGTGGCGTAGCATCACAATGAATGGGGTAGTCACGGTCGGTTTGATCACCCAGCAAGGCCAGTATCCGGATTGCATCGGCAGGAGGCGTGTTTCGACAAAGCGACCTGGCGCGTTCCAGACGAATCCGACTGGAAGGCGTAATTTCTTGCGCCACATCCTTCAATTCTAAATAGTGATTGGTATGCAGGTAATAGTCCTGAACCTCACAAACGTGATGACATTCCGGTGAAACTTCCACACTGACAATGCGGCGTTCGGAAAGAGAACCAATGTTGTAATTAAAGCCTGCAGCCCGGCCGGGTATAGAAACGCGCCGGACAGCTTCCTCCAGCGAGCGGGCTTCA
>JAJRVC010000422.1 GCA_024277475.1 Deltaproteobacteria bacterium | reverse complement strand
TAGAGGTGGTGGTATGGGGGGCGGTGGACGGACTGGATAGTTAAATATGGAATATAGAATACTGAATTTCGAATGCTGAGGTAAGGTATTCTATCATTTTTTTTCAATAAAAGGGTTATTATTATGATTATCAGTGTTGCCAGCGGAAAAGGGGGTACTGGTAAAACCACCGTTGCGACCAACATCGCGTTGTCGATCGGCTCAGGTGTTCAGTTATTGGACTGTGATGTCGAACAGCCTAATGCCCACCTGTTTCTTCATCCTGTTTTTGATCAGACGGAAACCGTGACCACCCCCGTCCCCGAAATCGATATGGACAAATGCACACTGTGCGGGAAATGCGGTGACATATGCGTGTTTAAAGCCATTGTGGTCGTTGGTGAAACGGTTTTGCCGTTTGAAGAGCTTTGCCACAGTTGCGGCGGCTGTATGGCGGTCTGTCCGGAAAAAGCCATTACGGAAAAGGGCCGGGAACTGGGCGTCCTCCAGAAAGGTCATCGCAACGGCGTCGAATTCATCCACGGAAAACTGAGAGTGGGCGAAGCCATGTCGCCCCCCTTGATCAAAGAAGTGTTATCTCATACTGATTCAGCCAAAGTCACCATTGTGGATGCCCCACCGGGTACTTCATGCCCGGTGATTGAAACCATGAAGCCGGCCGATTTTATATTGCTGGTAACCGAACCGACACCCTTTGGTCTTCACGACCTGAAACTGGCGGTGGGTGCTGCCAGGATTCTCAATATTCCTTGCGGACTGGTCATCAATCGCTCAGATCTCGGAGACGACCAAGTCAAAGAATATGCAGCCAGTGAAAATTTGCCTGTTCTGTTGGAAATCCCTTTTGACCGGCAGATTGCCGAGGCCTATTCCCGGGGAGATATGATCGTGGATGTGATGCCGGAATGGAGGGAAAAGTTTTTAGCGCTTTATGAGAGTATAAAGAAAATACTGTAATTAGATGATCACATTGGCAAAAAGAGGCGAGCATTCTTCACCGGCCTGACAGTGATGATTTGCCGAGACCCTTGGGGCTATCAGCTGGTGATCTGATTTAGGAATGTGAATGGAACCAAAGAGTTTTATTTTCTGGCAGGATCATTCGCAGCACTATTTGGAGATGGCGTACCGCAACGACCGGCGAGAGAAAATTGAGCATCCGGATGGATACGGCAAAAGAATCGGTGACTGCGGTGATACCGTGGAAATGTACCTATCCATCCGTCAGGGGCGCATCCAGTCGGTTTCTTTTCAAACCAACGGCTGCATGAATACCAACGCCTGTGCCAACACGGTGGCCGAGCTGGCAGAAGGAAGAAAAGTGGAAGATGCCTGGGAGATTACAGTGGAAGATGTGATCTCTTACCTGGAAACTTTGCCGCCGCAGAACACCCACTGTGCCGAACTGGCGGTAGGTGCTTTGTATTTGGCATTAACCAACCTTCAGGATCTCAAGCGCCATCCATGGAAAAATCTGTATCGCTGAGTGTACGGTCATAAGGGATGATCGCCCATATTGAGCGCAAACGAAAAGACTTTAAAGCTTTTCGTGGTTGAAAGCGAGGTGGATGCCATACCACCCGTTCACATCTTATTTGACCGAAAAATAAGTTGGTTATTAAAGATGGTATGGCCGCAAAAAGGCACAAAAAGCACAAAGATAAAATTTAGCACTTAATAATTACAATTGGTGACAAGATCGGAATTCGATAATTTTGACTTTTTACGAGATTGTAAAAGATCGTTCCGGGGGCTATGAAAACCTTTCTTGACTGCCTACCGTGTTTTATCCGTCAGGCCCTTGATGCGGTCCGACTGGCAACTTCGGATGAAATTACCTATGAGCTGTTTAATCGCAGCTTGAAAGCCGCTCCCACAGAGATATCACCAATCCTAAATGACATTAAGTCTCCAGTAACAAGTAACCAGCATTCAGTACCGAGTATCCAATAATCAGCTACGCTTCGCCTCACCAGCAGTATGCGTTTTTTATCGATCTGTCGATGTAAGGTCCTCGACAAAAATTAATTCCCCGATTTTTGGGGGAATTAATTATTGCCGCGACCCTTTACTATATTATTATCTGCGGTTTATCCAGCTGAAATCAAGCCCCAGCCATGATCGCATCCACGTCCGCCTGTACCTCACCGGTGGGTTTGATGTCAAAATTTTCCACCAGTACATTGACCACCGTCGGTGACAGAAACGCTGGAAGTGTCGGCCCCAGGCGGATACCTTTAACCCCCAGGTGCAGCAGGGCCAGCAGAACTGCTACGGCTTTTTGTTCGTACCATCCGATATCAAAGGAAATGGGCAGATCGTTGATATCTTCCAACCCAAATACTTCCTTTAACTTCAAGGCGATGACCGCCAGTGAATAACAATCGTTGCACTGTCCGGCATCCAGGATGCGCGGGATACCGCCAATATCGCCCAGATCCAGTTTGTTGTAGCGATGTTTGTCACATCCGGCCGTCAGGATAACGGCATCTTTGGGAAGCGTTTCGGCCACTTCGGTAAAATAACTCCTGGATTTTTGACGACCGTCACAACCGGCCATGACCACAAAGCGTTTGATGGCGCCTGATTTTACGGCATCCACCACTTTGTCGGCCAGGGCCAGTACCTGGTTGTGAGCAAAGCCGGCAACAATCTTCCCGGTTTCAATTTCTTCAGGTGGGCTGCATTTTTTGGCCAGTTCCACAATTTCTGAAAAATCCTTGGAACCACCCCGGGGCCGATCCGCAATGTGTTTCACTCCCGGAAACCCCGCCATCCCGGTTGTGAAAATCCGGTCCTGGTAAGTATTGTTCTTTTTTATGGGAATAATACAATTGGTGGTCATCAGAATCGGTCCGTTAAAAGATTCGAATTCCTTGTTCTGGTGCCACCAGGAGCCCCCGTAGTTGCCCACAAAATGATCATATTTTTTAAAGGCCGGATAGGAATTCGCCGGAAGCATTTCGCCGTGGGTATACACATCCACGCCGCTGCCTTCAGTCTGTTTGAGCAGCTCTTCCATGTCTTTTAAATCATGGCCGCTGATCAAAATTCCCGGTTTGTCACCGACACCCAGGTTTACTTCGGTGATTTCAGGGTGACCGTAGGTGGAGGTGTTGGCCTCATCTAAGGTGGCCATGGTGGTTACCGCGACCTCACCGGCCTTGAGCACCAGGGCGATCATCTCATCTACCGACAAGTCTTTGGTGGTGGACGCCAGGGCCTGCATCAAAAAGTCATAGATTTCATTCTTTTCAAACCCCAAAACAGCGGCATGGTCCGCATAGGCGGCGATCCCTTTCAAACCGATGATTAAAAGCTCTCTCAAAGAGCGTACATCTTCATTTTCGGTGGCAAGAACACCGACGGATTTGGCTTTTTCGTCAAATTCAGCCCTGTCATCGGAAAACCAGACAGCTGAATGGTGCACGGGTTCATCAAAATCCCGACCATTTTTTTCTTTATAGGCCGCCAGAAATTTTGTTTTCAAAGTTTCTTTGCGTTTTAAGGCCTCTTTGATCAGTTCGATAATGCGATCATTGTCAAAGTTTGCATTAGTGATGGTTGCAAAAAGGGCCTTGGCTGCAAACAACCCATCTTCCTTGTCCGAAATACCGAGTTCTTTGGCCTTTTCCTCGTAAATGGCAAGGCCTCTCAATGAATAAATTAACAGGTCCTGGAGGTTGGCGGTTTCTTCCGGTTTGCCGCACATGCCTTTTACCGTGCAGCCTTCGTTCTTGGCAGCTTCTTGACATTGAAAACAGAACATAAATACTCTCCTTTACTAAAGCTATGATTTTGGGTTTCTTATTTGATGAGCAGATTTCCGTTTGGCCGGGTCAAATTATGGCATAAACAATAATGCGGTCCGGCCAATTGTCAAATAGTGGTGCCAACTATGCCTCATCCCAGAAGTGATATCATTGATATAAGTCAAAATTTGGAAATAAATTAAAAAAATGATATTTGCTTTAAAGTATCTATAAATTCCTCTTAATTCGGATCCCCGTTTCTTCAGAGACTTCCCTTTGGGCGCAGTCTTCAATGGATTCATTGAATTCCAGATGGCCGCCAGGAAAAGCCCAGGTGCCTGAACCATGGGAGTTTTTGCGTCTGCCTAAAAACACCCGGTTGTCTCTAATCACTATAACTGCAATACCTACGAGGGGCCTCTTGATCATAGATAAAATTATCCGATAAAAAAAGTTTCAGTTATACGGAGTCTCATACGAGCGCCGCGGCTGGCCTGAATTGCGGCCAGTTTAATCGAAAAAGAAACTGATGAACGTCGAACATCGAACGTCGAACATCGAACGTCGAACATCGAACGTCCAACATCGAACGTCGAATGAATGTATTCTGTCAATTTAAAAAAGACAAAGCACAGTGATTCAATTCTTCAAAATTCTTCGGTTCGCTTGTTTTAAAATAGATAAAGCGTAGCGTCATCAATATTCGAAGTTCGACGTTGGGCGTTCGACCTGCCCGCAATGCCTTGAAACTGGCGCGAAGAAAATTAAATAATTGAGATTCATAACTCAAGGATTACGCTGGCTCAATACACCTTAACGTTGCAAAAGCCGGAGGGCTTCAGAGCCAAGGCGTCAAGGGTGAAGTTGTAGTCGTTTACCTCGAATCCTTGACAACACAGGATCTGGAGTCC
>JAJRVC010000421.1 GCA_024277475.1 Deltaproteobacteria bacterium | reverse complement strand
TGAGCCATAATGATGCCGATGGGACCGGTGATGACATCCGGTTTTTTCACCGTTTGCACGATGGCATTCTCACCCGAAGCGCCCCGGTTGGCTCCGGATTTAAGCATCTGGGCGGTGGCAATGGCATTGGTCCCAAGGGCAACGATTTCTATGGTTTCTTCAAAGGCGCCCCTAAGTCTTTTGATAATGGCGCTGCCGATTCCGCCACCCTGCCCGTCTATGACACAAATTTTTTTCACTTTTCTAATATTTTTTTTATGGGACACGGAGGAACATGGATAACACGGATCAATTCAAGTTTTGGTTTTGACCTGTAAATGGAAACAGGCCCTCACACCCGGATAATCCGTGGAGATCTGTGCCCCGGCCTCAAAGCTTGCGGATTTTCGCGCTGTTTTTGCGCTGCCGTCTAGACCGTCGCTTGCTGGGTCCCTTTTTTTTGGTTGTAGGCCGCCAGCCGTTATAATCGTCCCGATCGAATTGCAGACCGTCCATATCCATAGACATAATCAGTTTATTTTCAAACTCATTCGCACTCACTGTCGCCGCGCCGCTTGATGCCGCCGACTGGACGATGTCTTGATCGGAACTTACCACCAGTGCCCTTTGCATTTCCCTGCGGGCCATTTTTTTTATCACGGTATCCGCTGATTCTCCTTGATGAGAAAATATAACAGAGATTCCTTTATGCCGATCCCGCTGCTGTGAAAACAGGGGAGCCGTGGTTCCATCAAAAACAACAGTGATGCGATGTGATCTCACTTTTTTATAGGCCGCCAGCATATCAACCAGTGCTTCGCGGCCCAATTGAATATCCTGCATATCCAGAATACTCAGGCTTTTTGATTGTCGAATAAGATTGTAACCATCTATAATAATATGAATGGCCATTGTATCTTTCAAGCCCGGACCGAAAAAAATTCCGGTTATGGCGCCGCTAAGGGTTTACGAAGAAATAAATTCGCAATTTTGGAAGTTGAGGCGCACGGCCGGCAAGACGCGGAAGCACAGGAATATCAAGTATATTTCGAGCTTCCGCAACGCAGCCGGACGGGATGGATCGGCGTCCAAAATGTGAAGTTATTTTTGAGTGAGCCCTAAGCCCCAAACCAGGACAAGATTAGCCGGTCGTAGCATAGATCCCGCTTTATCGGGGAATTGAAAATTGAACATTTATGGATGTCGCTTCGTTCCGTCCTTGCTAAAATTGAAAGAATTCCTTAAATATTCAATCGTTACAAGGAGCCTAATGCTCTGTCTGTCTCAGGCGATGAATCAAGCGGTCAAGATCGTCATTGCTGTAAAATTCGATTTCAATTTTGCCTTTTTTGCCGTGTTTTTTAATCATGATCTTGGTGCCGAAATGAAGGGCCAGATCTTCGGCCAGGCGAGAAAGATGTATTTGCTCGGATCGATTTTCGGATATCCGGGGCTTTCTCTTCTCTGCTTTCAAACGCCTTATGAGGGCTTCAGTTTCTCTGACCGACAATTTTTTGGAGACAACCGACCGCCAGGCCGCAAGCTGTTGGGCGGATGTCTCGGCACCCAGCAACGCTCTGGCGTGTCCCATGCTAAGCGTGCCGTCGGTAATGCCGGCTTTGATCTGCTTCGGCAATTGGCGCAGCCTCAAAAAGTTTGCTACCGCCGACCTGCTTTTACCCACCCTGGCGGATGCCTGATCCTGGGTCAATTTGAGCTGGGTAATGAGACGATGATAGGCTTCGGCTTCTTCAATGGGATTTAAATCTTCACGCTGGATATTTTCGACGAGTGCCATTTCCAGCAATTTATCATCATTCACCCGTTTCATTAACACCGGCACCTGGGTCAATCCGGCACGTTTTGCCGCCCTCAGACGCCTTTCACCGGTAATCAGTTCATAACCGGTCTCATCCTGGCGAACCAGCAACGGTTGGAGAATGCCCTGTGTTTTGATCGATTCGGAAAGCTCTGCCAGATCTTCTTCGGTAAACCGACGGCGCGGCTGAAAGCGGTTGGGACGAATCAGATCGGTATCGCAATAAAAATAGTCCTTCTTATTTTCATGCTCTTTTTCTATACCCGGAATAAGGGCTCCCAGACCCCTTCCCAGGGCTATTTTTTTCCGTTTGACGGAAACAGCGCCTGTATTTTTTGTTTTCTTGTTTTTTTTTTGCATGCGTCTCCCTATCTCTGCATAATCTCTCCGGCCAGCTCAATGTAACTGCGGGCACCAGTCGAAGTTGCATCATAGAGCAATATGGGCTTACCGAAACTCGGTGCTTCGCTCAACCGAATGTTCCTCGGTATCATTGTCTTAAATACCAACTCCTGAAAGTATTTTTCAGCTTCTTCGGCGACCTGGTAGGACAAATTGGTGCGCCGGTCGAACATGGTCAACAGAATTCCGGCAATCTTTAATTCCGGATTTAGTGTTTGCCTGATGCGTTTGACGGTACTCAGAAGCTGGCTGAGGCCTTCAAGTGCATAAAACTCGCATTGCAGGGGAATCAGCACCGAATCGGCTGCAGTTAACGCATTAACGGTCAACAGGGTCAATGACGGAGGGCAATCCAGGATAATGTATTCAAATGCACTGTCGAGATCGGCGATGAGTTCTTTGAGCGTGTTTTGACGGTTGGGGTTTGATATCATCTCGACTTCAAAACCGATCAATTCCAGATTCGAAGGAATCACCTTCAAAGAGGCAATGGCGCTGTCAACAATCAGGCTCTGTAGCCCCGCTTGACCCAGCATTGCATGGTACAGGGTTTTGTCGATTGAGGACGGATCGATTCCCAGCCCCGAGGTAGCATTTGCCTGGGGATCACAATCCACCAGCAGGGTGGGTTTTTCAGACACTGCCAGAGATGCTGACAGATTGACTGCGGTTGTGGTTTTTCCCACACCGCCCTTTTGGTTTGCAATGCATATAACCTGTGCCATGGTTCAATGATCTACCATAAAATTTGATATTTGAAAAGAGGATAAAAATGTGGCAATATGAACGTTGAACCTTGAACCTGTGAACGGTTACTAAAATATCGAGGAAATCATGAAATCTATTAAAAGAATCGTTGCCATCGGCGTGATCCTTCTATTGACCGTAAGCGGTCTTGTACCGCCGGCGGTGTTCAGTATTACCGTCAAAGAGGAAGAAGACATGTCGCACCAGATGTTGGCGATGATTCACAAATATTTTGAAATTGTTGATGATCCTGCTGTTGTCACCTATGTGAACAAAATCGGAAACCGGATTCTGTCCGCCCTTCCGCAACAGCCCTTTAAATACCATTTTTATGTGATCAAAGAAGATGTTTACAATGCGTTTGCTACGCCGGCCGGCCATATTTTCGT
>JAJRVC010000420.1 GCA_024277475.1 Deltaproteobacteria bacterium | reverse complement strand
ATAAGCAATGAAAAATATTCGGACTGGACCAGGGCAGTGAGCCAAGGCTCAATCCGGGGACGAAGCTTTTCAGGACCGAAGGGCTCATCTGTCTTGAGCTAGGAACACTCCGCATCTGAGCGGAGTTTAAATTTACCGTCGTCAGCTTTCTCAAAAAAAACAGGCTGATGATCGTCCCGGCTTTTCAGGATATTGATTCCATCTGCCCCGCTATTTTTATTTTGGCTTCCAACCTCGTTGCTCATAATTTCCTCCTTTACGGAATCCACCCGACCTTGGTTTTCTTATACCCGGAACGTCCTTAATTTCGGGATTTTTTCACTATTCACTCTTCTCTTCCTTGCTGAGTTCCGCTTCAATTTCATCCACTGTCGGCAGACTGGATTTCAGATTGTCCGGCAGAGCGCGGGTGAGTTCATATTCGGATACACCGATGGGCTCCATCCCTGTTCGATGATTTGGTGCATGTACCAGAGGCGGACAGAAAGGTCTTTTACCTTTTCCATGAGCAGGATGTGATGACCCCACGGGATTTTTTCAACGAGTTGCTGTAAATTTTCTCTGGAGCTACCCTCAGGCAATTGTGCCACAGCTTGTGGCACATTCATGGAGACCAATGGATATTCCCGATAAAAAGCGATCATCCTTTTAAGGTTCCGCTCGGAAAACCCTTTGATTTCCGGTAATTCATTCCGAATATCCCGAGAGAGCTTAGGAATAACCTTGGCGCCCCAGCCTTCCTGCTGCTGGCGCTCGTGGATCATCCGGCCGATATCCCGGTACATCAAAATCATTTCCGCGTTGACGGACAACGTTGCCTTGACCTGCGCATGTCGGATGCGTTCTTTGATGTGCGTCAGCAATTGGGTGTAATGGATCAACTCATCGCTCATTTCTTCCGTCCCGTGTCTTTCTCCGGAAGCATCTTCGCCGCTTCCTCAATCTGTTTCACAGTCCGATCGAAATCGCTTTCGTACAGGCGGTCCTGCACGATGCGGAATTTTTCAAACTCGCTTTCGGCATGGGTCTTGGCCAACTCTGCCGTCACCCTGCCCGCATCCTGAAGGATTTCCCGATCCCAGAGTTTGAGGAATCCGCTCAAACGTTCTTCCCAGTCTGCCATGGTCATGGGGATTTTTCGCATGGCCTGCATTTCCGCCATGTCAAGATAGGCCGAAACAATCCGTTGCATCTGTCCAAGCTCAAACTCAGAGAGATAGTTCTTGGCGATGGAAACATCGTATTTGTGAATTTTCCCTTTTGGCGCCCCATCCCAACTGGTCAACCCCATGTTTTCTTTCTTGTGATCCGCACGATCCACAATGACTTCAGCCGCCGTATTTCCGTGAACCGCGTAGTGCATTTTGTTTTGAATGGCTGCAAAAAACCGTTTGGTCGCAGTGGCGGATGGATCGTAATCCAGCGCGGTGGCGTAGATGTCTGTGATTTTCTGGTAGAACTTGCGCTCTGAAAGCCGGATTTCCCGGATCTTTTCAAGTTGGCGTTCAAAGAATTCATCCGTCAGGTTGCCGCCGTGCTTGAGACGTTCCACATCCATTGTCCAACCCTGGATCGTGTAGTCCTTGACAATCTGGTTGGCCCACTTGCGAAACTGCACGGCGTGCTCATTTTCGATTTTGAAACCAACGGCGATAATGGCCTGTAGGCTGTAATGTTCCACTTCGCGCTGGACTTGCCGGTTGCCTTCAGTTTGAACTATTAAGTATTTCTTAACAGTTGCCCCCCGTTCCAACTCGTTGTCGCCAAAGATACGTTTCAGATGCTGGTTGATGGCCGGAACCGAAACATCATAAAGGGTCGCCATCATCTTCTGCGTCAGCCAGATATTCTCGTCCTCATAGCGCATTTCCACGCTGGTTCCCGAGCTGCCGCCCGCTGCAACAAAGGTCAGGTATTCAGCAGCCGATGAGCGGACAATGGATCTATCTTTTTTCACAGGCATTTGTTTTCCTTTGGCTTTATTCTTTTTCATGGTTCATCCTTGTTGCTCATAGTCCCAGTTCCTTTAAATAACCGCCAAGTTCCTTTTGTGTCTTCGCCAGCTCCACTTCCAACTCTTCAATCTCCCGTTGGACCGCCGGAATATCGACATCCTCTTCCTCTTCGAAGGTATCCACATAGCGGGGGATATTCAGATTGAATTCGGCTTCCTGAATCTCTTCCAGCGTTGCCAGGTGGGAATATTTTTCGACTTCCGCAAATTTACGGAACGTCGTGACGATCTTTTCAATATCTTCATCCCGCAGACGGTTCTGTTTCTTCTCGTCTTTAAACTCGCGGCTGGCGTCTACAAAGAGAATTTGCTTGTCGCGTTTGTTCTTTGCCGTTTTCCAGGGTTTCCGGCCCTTGTTGAAAATAAGGATAGCCGCCGGTATCCCTGTGCCGTAGAAAAGCTGGGCGGGAAGGCCGATAACCGCCTCAAGGATATTGTCCTCTATGAATGCCTTCCGGATAACGCCTTCGGCCCCGCCACGAAACAGCACCCCGTGAGGTACAATGACACCCACTTTGCCTTCACCTTCCAGAGCAATTTCAACCATGTGGCTGATAAAGGCGTAATCGCCCCGGCTTTTCGGAGGGACACCGCGCCAGAAACGGTTGAACCGGTCGTGACTTGCGTTTTCCTGGCCCCACTTGTCCAGAGAAAACGGCGGATTGGCAACCACGACATTGAAGCGCATCAGTTCGTCGTTTTCGATCAACCTGGGGTTGTTGATGGTGTCGCACCATTATATGCGGGCGGCGTCCATGGAGTGCAGGAACATGTTCATCCGACATAGGGACCAGGTGGAACCGTTGGACTCCTGGCCGGACAGGGCGAAATTAGGACTTCCGACTTCCTGACCGACCTTGATGAGAAGTGATCCCGATCCGCAGGCCGGGTCACAGATGCGGTCTCCGTCTTTGGGAGCAAGCAATCTGGCAAGCAGCGTGGAGACTTCGGGTGGAGTGTAGAACTCCCCGGCTTTTTTTCCGGCCCCGGCCGCAAAACGGGAAATCAGGTATTCATACACATCACCGATTACGTCACGATTACCAATGCGTGAAGGCCGCAAATCGAGACGCTCATCGGCAAAATCCCCCAGAAGATTCTTCAGACGGCGGTTCCGCTCCTTGGTCTGACCCAAAGCCGGTTCGCTGTTAAAATCAATATTCCGGAAAACATTTTCGAGTTTCGATTTGTTGGCATCCTCGATTTTTTCAAGGGCGATATTGATGATCTCACCGATATTGGGCTCGTCACGTTTGCTGTAGAGGAAATCAAAGTCCGATTCAGGAGGTACCAGGAAACGTTCCCGGGCCAGTGCTCTTTCCACTCTGTCCGCGGCACCCTCGTATTTTTTATCGTACTCGGCTCTTTTGTCCTTCCACAGGTCGCTCATATACTTGATAAAGAGCATGGTTAGGATGTAATTCTTGTATTCCGACGGATCGACTGCGCCCCTGAAGGTGTCGCAGGCCCGCCAGACAACATCATTGATTTCTTTTTGGGAAACGTGAGGATTCATTGTTTATCTCTCCTGTTCTTGAATTGCTTTTAAGCAGGCAGCTTTGACAAGACGTGATCGCGCCTGCGCAAGCCTGTCCAGAAGGAATTGCTCGTGCCTGGCGAGTGTTACGATTTTTACCACTTTTTTCTGAATGGAAACCGGCGGAATCCTGACTTGCAGGTGAGAAAGTGTGTGCTTGGAGATAAATGAAATTCCCGTTCCCCGGGCCTGCGCCTGCAACCAGGCTTGTGCTTTTGACTGATTCAACCACCAGGCCAGATATCGCGGAAGCAAGCCTTCGCTCTGCATGCGCAGAATGTAGAATGAACCGCCGGCAAGGGTATCTTTTAGATCGTCTTCAATACAGTGGGCAAAATGCTCAACACCGCGGGCCTGAAAAAGGATATCTTCTTTTCCAACAGAATATATTTCAGGATTTCGTTCAGGGAAAAAGGTGGCCAGACCCTTGATCTGTAAGCAATGCAAAGCATCGAAATCCTTGCTTTGGATCAGCCGATGTGTGCCTTGACTCCTCTCTTTGATCCTGGCTTTAGCCTGGTATCCCACCTGGATGTCAGTGATTGACTTTAAATTAGCCTTTATCATTCTCTCGACCTCACATAGTCGGTAGAGCATTTACTTATCTCATAATATACATGATAAGCGCTTGGTTGTCAAGATATATTTCAGTACTACGTCTACTGACTTTTATGTTGGGCAAAATGTGGTTGATTTGGTAACGTCAAGAAATCTGTGTGGACCTGATTCCCCGGTTCTTGCGAGGGACTTTTTGGTTCGAGTAACACCACGTGTGCTTATTTTCTAACTCAAGTTTGGAGATGGAGCTCTTATTTTTTTGCCGCCATTTCACCCTTGACTGATAAGTTTACCTTTGCCATTCTCTTAGGTTGTTAGAAATAATAATAACCACCAATATCATGATTTAGTAACAAGGGATATCAACAGCCCATTTTTCAATGCCTTGCACTCGTTGAATCATTTTTTCCAATTGTTGCATGGCCTT
>JAJRVC010000419.1 GCA_024277475.1 Deltaproteobacteria bacterium | reverse complement strand
TTCAGAAATGAGCAATTTTTTCTCTGAGCAAGGCCGCACAAGGGTTTACGTTGAGACGTACTTTTCGTACTTCGCAGACGTAAACCCGCGGAGAACGCCGCTCAGAGAAAAAAGGGCCATTTATGGATGGAAACTAGGTAGTATGCGCCCCATAAGCGCTGAATTGTCTTTGCCCGGGAGGGAGTAAAAAAAACATCGATCATCTTTTAAAAAAACCGTCTCGAAAAACATTCCTATAAGGAAATATACCATGGAACGTAAGAAAAAATCAGGCAAATATCTAAAATTTCTCATTTACCTGGTTGTAATCGTGTTGGTGAACGTGGCCGGGATCACGCTGTTTTACAGAATGGATCTGACGAAAAACAAAATTTACTCGATTTCGGCAGTAAGTAAGAAAGTTGTAGCAACCTTATCCGAACCTCTGACCATCAATGTGTTTTTTACTAAAGATCTCCCCTCTCCGTACAATAATACGGAACGTTACCTTCACGACCTTCTTTCCGAATATGCCATCAATGCAGATAAATTCTTCAATTACCGTTTTTTTGATGTCAACCCGGAGGAAGGGGAAATTACGGACGAAACCAAAGAAAACCAGCAACTGGCCAGCAATTATGGAATTCATCCCATCCAGATTCAGGCCATTGAAAAAGACTAGGTCAAATTTCAAAAGGCCTATATGGGCCTGGTCCTAATTCACGGCGATTTGATCGAGAGAATTCCGACGATTACCACCACTGAGGGTCTGGAATATAAGTTGACCACTGCCATCCAGAAGATGAACAACAAGATCAGCGCCCTGCTGAGCCTACCCGGTAAAATCCATATCAAGCTGTTTTTGTCCTCCTCGCTTGAATCTGTTGGTCCTTATATGGGTATAAGCAATCTTTCGAGAATTCCTGATGAGATGAAGGCCATCGTCGAGAAATTGAATCAAAAAAATTATGGCAAACTGGAATTTGAATTTTTAAATCCAACCCAGGATCAAGCCCTGCAGGCGGTCTTGCAAAAGTACAATATCATGACACTCTCATGGCCGGCTCTTTCCAAAGGCGCGGTTCCTCCCGGAAAAGGAGCTATCGGCCTGGTTATGGAATACGACGACAAATCCTTGACCGTACCTTTGCTGCAGGTCATTCGTCTGCCGATTATCGGGACCCAGTACCAACTCAGCGACATGGCGCAAATGGAAGAAACCATCAACGACAACATCGAGCGGCTCATCGATATCAATGAAGATATCGGGTACCTTACCGACCACGGGACACTGAGTCTTACAGGGGCTTCGCCGGAAAATCCGCTCCAACGTCCGGGCCAGAATTCCGCTACGAATTTTCGCACCATGGTTTCGCAAACTTATACTTTTAAAAACATAAATCTTAAGGACCAGCCCATTCCCGAGAACCTGAACAGCCTGATTATTGCACGTCCTACAGAAAAATTTTCCGACTACGAGCTGTATCAAATCGACCAGTTTCTCATGCAGGGCAAAAGTCTGGCGCTTGTCCTGGACCGCTTCAACGAAATAATGCCCGGCGGGCAGCAGGGCATGAATCCCGGGCAGACTCCTGTCTTCATTCCACTGGATACCGGGCTTGAGAAGCTGCTGGCCCATTATGGTATCCGCATACAACAATCTTTTGTTCTGGATGAGAACTGCTTTCGCCAGCAGATGCCGGCCCAGTTCGGCGGCGGCGATCAGCCGATTTACTATGCACCGCTGATTAAAAACCGCTTCATCAATAAAAATCTGGACTTTATGAAAAATATCAAGGTAATGGTGGCACTGAAGATCTCTCCGCTGGAGTTGAATATTGAAAATGTCAAAAAAAATTCCCTGACGTCTTATAAACTGATTTCTTCATCGGATAAATCCTGGCAAATGCGCGGTCGCATCAATTTAAACCCCATGTTCATCAAGCCACCAGCTTCATCGGACGAAATGCAGAGCTACCCCCTGGCGTATCTCCTTGAAGGTGAATTTCCCAGTTATTTTGCCGGAAAGCCTTTACCGATAAAAGAAGTCGATGAAAAAAAATCAGATAAGGATGAAAAAAAATCCGAGCAGGAAACCACCGAAAAATCATCCGGTATCGATCTGTCGAAAATCGAGCGTAGCGGACAGTTTCTGTCTAAAGGCAAACCCGGAAAAATCTTTGTAATGGCTTCCGCCGATATGCTGAAAAACAATGTGCTGGACGCCGAAGGCCAAAGCTCCAATGCCACGTTTATTATGAATGTTATCGATTATCTAAACGGTCGGGAGGACATTGCGGTCATGCGCGGCAAAGAGCAACGTTTTAATCCGCTGGAAGACACCCGGGCCGGTACCAAAACATTCGTTAAAGCTTTTAATATCGCCGGGCTTCCGGTACTGGTGGTTATATTCGGTCTGGGAGTCTGGTTTCGGAGACACTCCCGTAAAAAACATATTCAGATGATGTTTAGGAAGTAAGAAAACGGTTTAGGGGTCGGTGATCAGAGGGTCACAACTAACGGGGCGCTATGAAAGCCAGACACAGATTGGCACGGATTTACATCGATTTAAGAATGTCGGCATTTCATGGCTCAAATTAGCAGACAAAACTAAATTATCGGTGTCATCCGTGCCCTTTTCCAAAAAGATATAATCAGACGGAATGCGAAACCATGAAAATAAAAAAAGAATATGTCATACTGGCCGTTGTTATCATCGCCTTGTCGGTGTATCTGCTCATGCGTCGCGGCGACCGAACTCTTTACGAACTTCCTGAAATACCGCAAATTGCCCAAAAAGATATCACCCGGCTGCAGATCACCAAGGGCAAAACAACCATCGAACTCGACAAAAAGGATAACAGCTGGTACATCGCACCCAAGGAGTATCCGGCCGATGCCGACAGGGTCAAGGATATGCTGAACATCATCGAAAAACTCACTTTGACGGCGCTGGTTTCGGAATCTAAAAATTATAACCTTTATGATCTTTCCGGGGAAGCAAAGATAAACGTTAAAGCCTGGCAGGGAGATAGTTTGAAACGGGATATCGATGTCGGCAAAACCGCCTCATCCTTTCGCCACACCTTCGTAAAAACAGCAGGCGATGACAGGGTCTTTCATGCCCGGGGAAATTTCAGAAACACTTTTGATACGACTGTAGACGATCTCAGGGACAAAACGATATTGGCTTACACTCCCGCCGACATCCAGCAGATACAGATCACCAAAGAAAAGCAGTCTATTACGATAAGCCGGATCCAGCTGCCCGAAAAAGAAGAATCCCCCACAACCGATAAAAAAGAAAGCGCAGCGCCTCCGGCCAAAAAGGCCGTATGGCAAACTACCGATGGCCGGCCCGTTGATGAAGCTTCGGTGGACCAACTCCGCAATACGCTTTCCGACCTGCGCTGCGAAACATTCATCGAAGATCGCGGGAAAGAGGATTTTACGACCCCTCTGATCACCATTCAGCTCAAAAATACACAGGAATACAGCCTATCCATATTTGCCAAAACCGAAGAGAAAGAAACACAATATCCGGCAATTTCTTCGGCCAGCAAGTATGCATTCCTGCTGACCGCCGGTCAGGTGGAAGGCATTATGAAAAATTCGTCAACTATCCTGAAAGAACCTGAAACGGATGAAAAAGCATCCGAGCTGGAAAAGCCGGAATCCAAGCCTGAAAAAAAATGATTGGTAATAGTTCACCGCAAAGACGAGAAGGACGCTAATGACAAAGGGAGCATAAAAGACCCGAAGCCCTCAGTAAAAATACTCATATTCCCAAATAATTACCAATATGACTCCATATTTTGGATTAGACCTGACAAAGCTGACGCTTTTCTCGTAAGTGCGCATCCCAAATGCAGTCAAAGGATGAGCATGCAACCATGAACCCCTGAACCTTTGAACCCATGAACGCCTACCTTATTTTTTATACTTTTCGATATCGGCCAAAAGCCATTTCTCAATTGCTTCGGCTCCGTGGATCAGGTTTTCCACTTCACCCATGTCATCGGGTTTTATTTTATACATCCACCCGGCACCATAACAGTCTTCATTAATGATTGCCGTATTGGTTTCGAGCTCTTCGTTGCTTTCAACCAGCTCACCGTTCACCGGGGCATAAACTTTCCCCAGCCATTTGCCCGATTCCACCTTGGCAAACTTTTTCCCCTTTTTTAGTTTCTTGCCTTCAAACGGTAATTGGATATAGACGATTTCTCCGGCCATTTTCTGAGCGAAATCGTCCATCCCCATTACCAGAAGGTCGCCCTCCACCCGCACCCAATAGTGATTTTCTTCGTAGTGCAAATCATCGGGCATATTGTATCCTTGGATTTTCATGGTTAAGTCCCCTTATTTTTAGACAGAATCTATTGGTTTTAAAGTATGTTTTGAGACAATAGGCCAAACTCGCCGGCGCCATGATTCTGTTCAAAATGCGGCTAAAAGGTTGATTGGCGACAAGGACGTCAGCAGGAATAGCAAGCACTTACCAAGCATATCGGCGAATACTTGTCAAGCCCAGACCGATTTAAAACCAGCTGCGGGTATATCTGGGAAATGGACAGATAACAACAGTCATAACTTTCCGTCATAGCAATCCGCAGTCAGTCACATGATCTCATTCCATATATTTTCATGACAATCAATACATTGTGCCAGGAAGAAAAATATCAAGCGAATATATTCCTTTGACAGAGATCTTTCGAATCAAGGTTTTGATGCGCTGGCCATTAAATGAGTCTTGCCTCCCCAGATTCGCTCCTTTTACCAAGATAAATGGCTTTGACCTCCTCGTCAGCCAAGAGCTCCCGGCCGGATCCCTCAAGCACGATACGGCCGAGTTGCATGACATATCCGCGGGTTGCAATCGACAATGAAGATTCCACGTCCTGTTCCACTATAAGAACCGTCAAGCCCTTCCGGTTCAGCTGCTTGATCGTTTTAATAATATCCCTGACGATGAGGGGTGCCAGACCCATGGATGGCTCATCCAGCATCAAAAGTTTGGGATCGGTCATCAAAGCTCGGCCGATGGCCAGCATCTGCTGCTCTCCGCCGCTGAGCGTTCCGCCCTTTTGTTTTCGACGCTTTTCCAGGATAGGAAAAAGATTGAAGACAAACTCCAGGGTGTGCTGGATCTTGGTCTTGGATTTCCTTGAGTTTTGTAAATAGGCCCCCATTATAAGATTATCGTAAACCGACAGGGTGGGGAAAATATGCCGGCCTTCAGGCACCTGAATAACCCCCATCTTGACCAATTCATCCGGTCTCCTGCAGCTGATGTCCCTGTCTAAAAACACCATCCGCCCTGCGGTGCTCGGAATCAGACCGGATATGCACCTGAGAAGGGTTGTTTTACCAGAACTGTTGGACCCCACGATAGCCACAATTTCACCTTTTTTGGTTAATTGTTTTTTAACAGGTGCTCTCAACTCGTAGACAACGGCTACATTGAAAGCAAACCTTGGCCTCGAACCATCCAAAAACGAAATCTTCTGCCTGGCTCCAAAGCGAGAGAATGTCGTATCTAACTAAAAAACATCTCCTGGGTATATAGGTCAATATCACTAAAAGGATATTTTAATCGAATCAGCTTTTCTTTCATGCAAAAAGCATTTGGTGCACCTTTTCCGTATCATCGCGCCCTCAAGAAGCTTGATAGCCTCCGATGTTTGTCGCCATAAGTCATTAATTTTTTTCAAATCTTCTAAACGGACAACCAGGCATTCCCAAGGATTCTGGGACTCGAACTCGACTTCCAGACGGCCGTCATCAAATACGATTATCCTATATAGATTGAGCCCGATGCTTTGTCCCAGTTCTCTGAAGGCATCAATAAGCTCCAGATTTCCATTGGACGAGGTGCTCCCCCCAGTGTTCATTTGTCTATTCTTAGGCATCTACAATCAAATGGATAGCTTCACCATCCGTGGCCAGTGCAGCTTCAAAAAAGGTTTCTGACAGTGTCGGATGCGCAAAAACTGTTTTCTTAATCCCGTCCACATCGATCCCATTTTGCATAGCCAGGCAGGCCAGTGAGATGAGCTCGGTTACTTGAGGCCCGATCATGTGAACGCCTAAAACCTCTTTGGTTTTGGAATCCGAAACGATCATGATCAGTCCCTGATCATTACCGATAGTACCGGAGCGGCCGTTGCCGATAAAGTGAAACTCCCCCACCTTGGCGCTGCGGCCGCACTCAAGGGCTTCGTCTTCCGTCAATCCCACGGAAGCAACTTCCGGGTCGCCATAAACACAATTTGGATAAAATAGCGGCTGTTGCTCAGTATCTCTACCCAGAATGTGATTTACAGCCGTCATGCCCTGGACAATGGCCTTGTGAGCCAAATAAGGAGGACCGGTGGCATCACCAACGACATAAATGCCCTTGCTGCGGGTTTCAAGACTGGCCCCGTGCTCCATTATTCCATTATTTATAGCTAAATCCACCGCCTCCAGATTGAGCCCGTGATAAACCGGGCGCCGCGCCCCGGTCAGCAGTGCCCTGTCTATTCGGATTTCCTCTTGACTTTTAGCAGTTTCCAAAGTCAGTGTTACTCCAGCGTCATCGGATGGCCGGGCTGCCGAAACTGTAGTGCGGGTCAGAACTTTTATCTGACGATCGAGCAAAGTTCTTTTGTATCGGTCGGCTAATTCCCAGTGCATCCGGGGTAAAATGTGTTTTTCCTTCTCGATGATCACAACTTTTGTGCCCAGATTATGATAGATTGAAGCAAATTCAACACCCCGATTGCCCGCACCAATCACGGCTAAACTGCGCGGAACCGATTTGACGGAAAGGGCATCGTCGGTGCTCCAAATACGTTCGCCGTCAGGCTTAAACTCGGTGTCATAGGTCGCCACGGCACCCGTGGCCAATATGATTTTTGAAACATTTACTTCTTCCAGGCCTCCGTCTTGGCGCTTTATGGTTACGGCTCCAGGACTTTTAAATGAAGCCTCACCGCGAAACAGGGTTACACCATTGCCTGCAAGGACGTTTTGGACCCAGCTCCGCGACCCCTCCATGACCAAGTCCTTACGTTCTATGATACGTTTGAGGTTGATTTTCATATCACCCCGCAGAAAATTACAGCCTCGAACTGCTGCAATCATGAGCGTATCTTCGAGCAGGGTCTTGGTGGGCACACATCCCCGATTCAGGCATGTACCACCCAGAAAACCTCGCTCCACCAATATTGTTTGCAGACCTTTCTGGGCTGCTCGTATGGCTGCTGTATAACCGCCCGGACCTCCGCCGATTACCAGTAAATCGCACTTCCCAATAGTCATATCAACCTACCCTTTGGTAATTCGTATCAAAACACTTTAAAAGGCTCGTAAAACCCTATTACTCATTATCTGAGGATTTTTCGAAAAAGCTCCGGCTGCTCGATGATTTGTTTCAACCGCCCAAGGAACATCGCCGCCGGAACCCCGTCAATGACCCGATGATCGTGGGTCAGGCACAGGTGGGTCATGCTGCGAATAGCAAGTTTTCCCCCGTGCACCGCCGGCCTGGGTCCGATTTTCCCGATGCCCAGTATAGCGTTTTGCGGCGGGTTTATAATAGGCGTCATGAAGTCCACATCGACCGGCCCGCCGCTGCTCAAAGTAAATGTTCCACCCTGGTAGTGCTTTGGTTCCAATTGGCTGTTGCGAGCCTTTTTTGCCAGCATTTTAACTTCCCGGCTGACAGCCACAAGGCTCTTCTGATCGACACTGCGCACCACCGGAACCACCAGGCCGTCTTCAAGGGCTACTGCCACGCCAACATGATACTCACCCCAGCAAATAATCTCATCGCCCATGACGGTGGAATTAATAATGGGAAACTCCTTTAAAACGAACGCCAGCAACTTGACCAGCATATCGACAAAGGTGATCTTATCTCCACCATGATCGAGCAGAAACTCGTGGCGAAAACCGGCCAGTTCGGTAAAATCCGTTTCGGAGACCACGGTCAACTGGGCTCCGGACTGCAGACTTGTCACTAGGTTGTCGGCAATGGTACGACGCATGCCCACAAAGGGGATCCGTTCAAGGACTATTCGATCACCCAAATCAGACGCATATACGGCCGAAGCCGTCTCTTGCGCAGAATCGTCCTCGAAGGATAACCGGACTCCCTCTTCATCCCCTGCCTCATCAAAGCTAAGGCCCACCTCGTCCCCCGGTTCCTGGGGCAAGCTGCTTTTATATTCTTCGAACTCCTGCGCGCTGTCCGTCACCGCACCCAACGTTTCTCCGATTTTGACCTTGTCTTTTACCCTTTTGAGTCTGAACACCATGCCTGCAGCCGGAGTTTCGATTTCATAAGAGACCTTGGCCGTTTCGATGGTGACCACAGCCTCACCTTTATCTACATTTTCTTTTTCTTCTTTGAGCCATTTTACAACGGTGATATCCTGCTGGGTCATGCCCAATTTGGGGACTAGAATCGGGGTAATCATAATCGTGCAACTCCTTGCTTACTTAGGACCTTAGCTCTGAACCTGTTGATTTTATCGGATTTCCGGCTTGCCGGGCCCTATGCCTGGGTCTGTCCTGAAACTCGATATGTTTCAAATCCGAAAAAACTGGAACTCTCATAACCTCCTATCTCTTTTTCCTTTTTTTGAAACAAAGGCTGGCTGGCTTATGAGTCTATTTGGAAGTAACCACCACCCACTGTTATCTATTAGCATTTACCGTGAGCTCTGGCGACGGCTAATTGCAAAAAGCGCCACCATCCACATCAAGGGCCTGGCCGGTTATCTCCTTGGCCTCTTCGGAAGCCAAAAATATCACGGGGTTACCGATGTCTTCCGCTGACTGGGGCCTTTTCATGGGGATCCTGTTCTCTACCACCGCCCTGAATACGTCATCCGGATTCATACCCTTGAAAGGGGGGTATGCTTGGCCGAGCACCTTGGCACCGGCATCCCACATGGGGGTGCGGATGACGCCCGGACATATAGTGTTCGCATTCACGCCTAAGGGGGCCAATTGCAGGGCAACCGCACTTTATCTTTCAGCCGTATTTTAATTCTCCTTATTAGGAGCAGAAAGCAAAGCGCAGAGCGCGTGAAGAACCCCATGCCCTTGCGCTATGCCCCATGCCGGATAATTACAAGGTACGCTTTACGGCGCGCACAATGGAATCCTTATTGGGCAAGTAAAGATCCTCCAGAACCGGGCTGCCCGGAATGGGAACCATGGGTGCAGCGATTCTTTGCACGGGGGCCTTAAGGGCTGAAAAGTAATCCCCGCAGGCAAGTGCTGCTATTTCAGCGCCCAACCCGCCTCTGATCCTTCCTTCCTCGACAGTAACCAAACGTCCTGTCTTTTCCACTGACTCGAAAATGGTGTCCTTATCCAGGGGAACAATAGTTCGCGGATCAATGACTTCAATATCGATATCTTCTTGCGCCAGCTCCTGTGCTGCATTCATGGCCTCGTAAACCATAAACCCGAAGGCCACCACAGTGACGTCCTTCCCTGGTTTACGAACTACGGCCTCGCCTAAGGGGATGGTATATTCCTCTTCAGGAACCTCACCTTCAATGCCGCCCAAAACCAGCTTCTTATGTTCAAAAAACACCACTGGATCATCGCTGCGTATAGCCGTTTTTAGGAGGCCTTTGGCGTCATGCGGTGTGGAGGGTTCAATTAGGATCAGGCCCGGGGCCTGGACCAACTGTGATTCAAGGCACTGAGAATGACCGTAGGCCATGCGAAAGCCGCCGCCGACAGCGGTTCTGATGGTCATCGGAACGTTGTACTGATTTCCGGTTACGTAGCGCCACTGGCCAAGATGGTTGCAGATCTGGTCCATAGCCAGCATGGCGAAATCGCAGAACATAAGTTCCAGAACCGGCCGGCCCCCATTCATGGCAGCCCCCATAGCGACTCCTGTAATGGCATTCTCGGCAATGGGGGTGTTCAGCACCCTTTCTTCACCAAACTCTTTCACCAGTCCGGCGGTCTGGCCAAAAGCACCGATGCGAACATCCTCTCCAATCACGAAAACACTCGGATCCCTCCGCATCTCCTCGGCCATGGCCTCATTGATCGCCTGCAGAAAGCTGATTGTCTTAGCCATTAGATCACCCCCTTTTCAGCATAAATGTCCTCGAACAAATCTTCCACTGTCGGATCTGGTCCTGCGAAAGCTTCTTCCACCGCGTTATCTACCTCGGTTTGAACCGTCTTTCTCAGCTCCTGATCCCCTTCGTCGGTCAGGATTCCCCGATCACGGAGTTTCTTCTGACAGAGGTCTATGGGATCTCGCTTGCCCCATTCTTCCAGATCCTCAGGTTTGACGTATCCTCCGGGGTCGCCTGAAAAGTGGAGTGCCATGCGAAAGGTCTTGTATTCGATCAGGTATGGGCCCTTGCCGCTACGGGCATGCTCGACAGCTTTTTCCGTCGCTTTATATGTCGTTTCGATATCCTGACCATCAACGATCTCATAAGGGATCCCATAGCCTGCTGCCCTGGGGGCGACGTCTTCGGTAGGATAGTGCTCGTGCATATAAGACATCTCGCAAAACTGATTCGTACAGACAGCAAATATCACCGGCAGGTTCCACAGGGAGGCCATACACATGGAAGGGCCGGCCTCGCCCTGGTTACAGGTTCCCTCACCGACAAAATATAGAGTTATCTGGTCGGTTTTGCTCATTTTGGAGTTGAGGGCCGTTCCCACGGCATATGAGAAATCAGACCCAAGACTGGAGACCAGACCGGGGATATTCAGCTTCCGGTCACAAAGATGCAAAGTCCCTTTTCCTTTGCAGAGCCCCGTTTTTTTTCCCATATATTCAAGCCAGATGTCCTTAGCGCTCATCCCTTTTCCAATATATTCTCCCACACCCCGATGGGTTCCAAAGAGAATATCATCTTGTCTCAGAGGTCCGGTCACCCCAATGGCCACGGCCTCCTGCCCGGCACCGAAATGCGACATCAGTTGAATTTTCCCTTCTTGCAAAAGCTTGCCATGTGTTTCCTCCATGGCCCGTACCAGCAACATTTTGCGGTAGAGTTCTAAAAGTTTTTCAGTCTCCAAAGACATATATCCCTCCTTTCCGCCCAAAATCTCTTAGGGCTTAACTTCGATTAACTCAAATAGGACACCGCCGACGCGATCCGATTGGATATAAGCAGCCCTGACGTGCCCCATTCCCTCAACATCGGTTTCAGCGCTCATTAGAACGCCGATTCCCTCGTGCTTGAGATAGCTCAACCACTCATCATAGTTTTCAACAATAAAACCAAAGTGTTGCACACCCTCTCCTTTCTCTTTCAGAAACCACTTGTGAGGGGCATCCCCTTCCACAGGCTCAATGAGTTCCAGCGTCAGCGGTCCCCATTGGCATAAACCAATCTTCAGCCGGATGGGAGTCGTTTGCCATTGACCCAGTGTTGGGCAGGAGCAAATTCCAATGTCTGGAATGGCCCCAGGCCGAACGTCTGTGTATAAAAGTCAATTGCCTCACTCAGGTTCTTAACCACCACCCCCACCTGGGCCGGTGGCGGCAGAGTCATCTGTGTCACTTGTTCATTCATTGTTCACCTCCTATCTTGTGAAATTTGATAGTTTCCTGCTTTTTCCAGTTGGAAACAGTCCGACCTATATTGAAAGGTCGCGGAATTCAGTAAACATCAATTCGATCAGGGGGACAATAGCGTAAATTCGCTATATTTCATCATAAAAGTGTCAGAATTGGATTTATCACCGCGTTTCTATCCTGAAAAAACAATATTATGGTGATAATGCTTTTTAAAAAAAGCCTTGACTAAATTTTATGATGCTTTTATTTGTTTATAAACGGTCTTGATTCCCCGCACGAATTTCGTGATTCTTTACAAGAATCTGTGTAACGCAATGACAACTTGATCTGAATCTCAAGGAATTTCTAAAAAAAATTCCAACCTTCCTCACACACCGTTTTAGTATGAAATATTGACCTTAGACCCAGGAGGGTTTGGTCGTGGTTAATTTCAGCACTCAAGACTTAATGGATGTCCTATTTATCAGTCGCAAGGTCTTCGAATTCAGAAAGGTGGACGAACTGCGGCGAATGGTCCTCCGCCTGCTGGAGAGGATACTGGAGGCTGATAACAGCACCTTTTTCCTGGTAACTGAACCGGAGCAAAGATTAAAGCTTTTCAGGTGTGTTGCCCGGGGAATCGATGATAAATTTCTTCGGTTGTACCATCGCTATTATCATGGATTAGACCCATTTCCTAAAAATCTGTTTTTTGCTCCCACCGATGTGACCATTACCGATGAGGTCATCCCTTACAGAAATTTGACGCGAACGGAATACTATCATGACTTTCTGAAGCCCCAATGCATTCACCACCAGATGTCCATAAACCTGAAATCCGGCAATCAACTTTTGGGAATTGTGTCCCTTTTTCGTCCCCGGAATGTTAAGGCATTCTCTATAAAGCATAAAGCGAAGGCTAAAATGATGGCCCCGTTTCTTGCGGGTGCATTGGAAAAAACCCTCGCTTTTGACAAAATTTTTGAAATCGAATCCATCATTAAATCCATCGTATCAGAGTTGCCGTTCAAAGGTATAGTGGTCATAGACGGATCCTTAGAGCCTGTCTACCACAACGAAAACGCGATCAGCATATTATCCAATCTCAACCAGAGTAAAAAGCGCCCTAAAACACCTTTGGGGCCTCTTCCAAAGGAAGTTTATCGGCAATGCAAAGATCTGTTAAATCTCGCTCGGATGAGGGTCACTGCTAAGCCCCACCAGCATCAGTTCACTATGCTTTCTCCCTGCAATCGACAAAAGATACTGGTCCATCTGCGCCTGATAGCCCCTTGGGAGAATCCTCTCTTTCTGATTTGCCTGGAACCTGAAGAGCACATTTTATGCTTATCCAATCAGCTGAAAGAACGCGGCCTAACTCGACGCGAGCTTGATGTGGTTTGCCAGTTGTCTAGGGGGCTTAAAAATACTGAAATCGGGGAAAAATTATTTATTAGCCCATACACTGTTGATAACCATCTAAAATCTATTTATAGAAAAATGAGTGTGAAAAATCGCACCAGCTTAGTCCATCGACTGAACCAGCTAATCCCCACACATAATTTGTTTGTAGGTTAACGGGAAATTTTTAAAAAAATAATCTTGCTCGCATGCAACTGATCGTGAGAAGAGATCTGGATCAAGGAGGGCG
>JAJRVC010000418.1 GCA_024277475.1 Deltaproteobacteria bacterium | reverse complement strand
TGGATCCCGCCGAGCTCGGTGCGGACCTTAGCCGGAATATCCTTGATCGGGGTGGTGTTGAAATGCTGTTTTATTCGAACCATCCTAGGGTATTTCATCATTAGCGTTCTCCTTTTTCATAACGGATAGGGGATACTGATTTTTTTTCTTGCGTTAACTGAATAATGTTCTTATATGTTTTTTTCTGATAATTCAACGTACAAATTTAACAGACTTTAAACAATTTATAGAAGAGGAAAAGCACATGGCAAGCCCAAAGCCCCTTACCATTCGGTTGCACGATTCTGATAATGTGGTCGTCGCACGTGACGAGATTTTGGCCGGAACTGAGATTTTAGAAGAAAAGATTACCTGTATCGATCCGGTTTCTTTTGGCCATAAAATCGCTGCTTCTGATATAAAATCCGGCGACGGCATCCATAAATACGGTCAAATCGTTGGATTTGCTTCCCGCAACATCCGGGCCGGTGAGCATGTTCACACCCATAATGTCGAAATGAAAAGCTTTGATCGCGATTACGCCATTGGTGTCGATGCAGTATCAGAGACCGAATACGAGACCGGGCCGGCAACATTCGAGGGTATCGTGAGGGCAGATGGCCGTGTGGCAACACGCAATTACATCGGCATCATCAGTACGGTAAACTGCTCGGCCTCCGTGTCACGATTTATTGCCGATGCTTTCAGAGGGGATGCGCTGGCTGAGTACCCAAATATTGACGGCATTGTGCCTATCTGCCATGGGATGGGCTGTGCCTGTTCGGGCAGCGGGGAGGGTTTTGAGATCCTGCTGGATACCCTAGCCGGGTATGTGCGGCATCCTAATTTTGCGGGCGTGCTGATCATCGGTCTGGGATGCGAAGTTCTGCAGATCGACACCTTGCTTAAAAACAGGCATTTGACTGAAAGCTCAAATACGCAGACCCTGACGATTCAGGAAACCGGCGGAACCCCAAAAACCGTCAAGGAAGGTATCCAGCGCATTCAAGAGATGCTGCCTCAGGCAAACAAGGTGGACCGGCGACCGGTACCGGCAAGTCACCTGATTTTGGGTCTTCAATGCGGCGGCTCCGATGGCTACTCAGGCATTACGGCCAATCCGGCGCTGGGAGCCGCGGTTGATCTTCTGGTGCACCACGGCGGTACCGCGGTGCTGGGTGAAACCCCGGAAATATACGGTGCCGAACATCTCTTGACCCGGCGCGCCGCCTCCCATAAAGTAGGTGAAAAACTTATCGAACGAATTCGCTGGTGGGAAAGTTATACGACCCTCCATAAGGCCGAAATGGATAACAACCCGTCTCCGGGCAACAAGGCCGGCGGGTTGACCACTATCCTCGAAAAATCGCTCGGTGCTGCGGCTAAAGGCGGGACCAGCAATCTGGTGGAGGTTTATCGATACGCGCAGCCTGTCGCTGCCAGGGGACTAGTGTTTATGGACACCCCGGGCTACGATCCGGTTTCGCTGACCGGAATGGTTGCCGGCGGTGCCAATGTGATCTGTTTTACCACAGGCAGGGGTTCGGTTTACGGATGCAAACCAGTGCCGGTGACAAAGCTTGCCACCAATACTTCGATGTATGTCCGCATGCAAGACGACATGGATATCAATTGCGGGGAAACCATCGACGGGTCCATAACCGTGGAGGAGATGGGTGAACGCATCTTCCGGTTTATTCTGGAGGTTGCCGCCGGCAAAAAGAGCAAAAGCGAACGGTATGGAATCGGCGATAATGAATTCGTGCCATGGAACATCGGAGCAGTGATGTAAAAGCAGAGCCTTTGGCTGTTTGAGGTTGGAGGCAAGAAAAATTCAAAGCCCGCCCTGGCCTCCGAAACGTAATCTGCGAGCCCGAGGCCCGGGCAGTCTGAACGTTGAAGCCTGAACCTGTGAACGGTTACAGCAGGAGTTGGATTATGACAATTCTTAGTGTTGATATCGGCACCACCGCCATGAAAATGGGGGTGTTTGAAGAACGTGAAAATGATCTCAAATGTCTGAGACAAATATCCGCAGAATATGCCGTCAATACTTACAACGACGGGCTGTTCAGTGATATCGAGCCTAAAAAGTGGCAGCAGACGTTCGTCAACGGATGCAAAGCGATGGCCGACATGATGGGAGCAGTGGAGGTCATCTCACTTTCGGGCACCACCCCCGGGTTAACCGCCATGGATGAAAGCGGAAAAGCCCTCAATCCCGCCATCCTGATGCTGGATCAGCGTTCCCGGCCTCAGGCGCAGTCTATCATTGATACGATCGGGATCAAAACACTGCTGGATTACACGGCCAACATGCCCGTTGCCGGCGGCTGTTCACTGGCCGGGATTCTCTGGATAAAAGAGCACCTTCCCGATGTATTTAATCACACGTGTATTTTCGGTCATTCAAACACATTTATGGCTAAATGGTTGAGTGGGAAATTTGCCATGGACCCCTCTTCAGCGTCTTTGACCGGCCTGTACAATACCGTCGCCAATGATATGACCTGGAATGAGGAGATTGCGCGCTGCTTAGATCTGCCTTTGACGCTCTTGCCGGAGCTGATCCCGGCCTATGAGAGCACCGGTCGCTTAAAAAGCAATCTTGCATCCGAATTGGGGTTGAAAAAAGAACCTGCAGTGGTTATCGGTGGAAACGATGCCGTCCTGGCCGCTTATTCAGTGGATGTCCGGCAACCGGGTGATATCTTTAACATCAACGGCACCTGTGAGATTACCATGGTGTGCCTGCCGAAATGTTACCCCTCTAAAAACTACAACATCCGGACCCATGTCATCCCCGATCGTTGGTTTTCTTTTTACGTGATGAATGCTCAGGGCAAGGCATTTGAATGGTTCAAGGATCTGATTTGCCGTGAGATGACTGCCGATGAATTTTTCAACAAATTTATGCCGGCGGCCATCGATACCTGGCTGGATAGAGAAAGCGGGGTAAGCTATATTCCTTACCTGATGGGGTCACGCTATTCGCTGGAACCGCTGAAAGCCGGATTTACAGGATTAACCCAGGAAACCTCCCGCGAAGAATTGCTGGTGGCCCTGGTCAAAGGTTTATGTGAATATCAACGCGAACATCTCAAGGAAATCTCCATTGAAATGCCGCTTAAAGAAACCATCCTGGTTTCCGGTGGTGCGATCAATCCAGCTTTAATTCGTGCCAAAACAAAATGGATGAGAAACTGCAAATTTACTTTTGAGACCGAATCATCTCTCAAGGGAGCAGCGATGCTGGGACAGAAGTATTTAATGAGAAACTGAGGGGCAAGGTGTTTTTTTCGTCATGCTCGCGAAGGCGGGCATCCAGTCTACTCGGCACCGAATTTTTTGGATCCTGCCTTCGCAGGAATGACAGCTTAGACCGCAATAAACTTCCCGACTGCTCAAATAACTAATGACCTTTTTAACTGATACCCCTTAGCTCGGAGGCACTTTATGGCAAACAAAACACAAAAAAGTAAACAGATACGGGAAAATTGGGCGCAGTTTGACACCCTTTGCTGCGGCACCGGCTGGGATGAGACGGATTTGACAAATCCCCAGATTCTGGTGGAAGATGCTTCCGGCAGCAGCCATCCCGGCAGTATTCACCTGGACACGCTGGCAGAGGAGGCCTCCACCGGTATCTACCAGGACGGCGGCAAACCGGCTAATTTTCATGGTACCGACATCTGTGACGGCTGGGCGATGTCCCACGACGGCATGAATTTTATACTGCCGTCCCGGGAGGTTCTCTGCGATCTGGTGGAGGTGCACGGTCGGGTGATTCCCTGGGATGGATTGGTGGTTATTTCATCCTGCGACAAATCGGTTCCGGCCCATCTGATGGCGGCTGCCAGACTGAACATCCCCGCCATTCATGTCCCCGGCGGCAGCAATCGGGCAGGTCCCGATATGTCCCACAGTCTTCTCGTAGGAGAGTTGGCAACCCGGATGAGACAGGGAGAGGATATCGGCCCCGAGATTCGAAATTATAAACTCTCCGGCTGTCCGGGCGCGGGCGCCTGCCAGTTTATGGGAACCGCCAGCACCATGCAGTGCATGGCGGAAGCTTTGGGGATGGCGTTGCCCGGCAGTGCTCTGGCGCCGGCAAGCCTTTTCGAGATTCGTCGTCTGGCACGTCAGGCCGGACGGCAGATCATTCAGCTTTCCCAAAAGGCTATCCGGCCTTCGGACATACTCACAAAGCAAGCATTTGAAAATGCCATTAAAGTCCACGCAGCCTTATCCGGTTCTACCAATGCCCTTCTTCACCTACCGGCCATTGCCCACGAATTGGGGATTGAAATCGATGCGGAACTTTTCGATTCAATCAACCGGCAAACTCCCTATCTGGTGGATGTTCAACCATCAGGAAAACATGTGAGTGAAATGGTGTGGTATGCCGGGGGTGTGCCGCGGGTGCAGATCGAACTTGCGGACATACTCGATCTGAATGTGATGACCGTCACCGGGAAAACCCTGGGTGAAAATCTGGACCGGCTGAAAACAGACGGCTTTTTTCAACGGGGAGAAGGCTATCTGGCAAACTACCGCTTAAAAAGAGAAGAAGTCATTCATCGGGTTAACGATAATAAAGGCTTCGGCTCTATTGCTGTTTTGAAAGGCAACCTGGCCCCCGAGGGCGCGGTGGTAAAATTTTCGGCCGTAGGTTCGGATATGTTGACCCATGAAGGCCCTGCCAGAGTGTTTAACCGTGAAGAAACGGCGCTGGAAGCCGTCATGAAGGGAAGCATAGATCCCGGTTCAGTCATTGTCCTGCGTTATGAAGGACCGCGGGGCAGCGGCATGCCTGAAATTCTTGCAACCACCGAAGCCTTGGTAACGAACCCAAAATTGCAGCACACGGCTATTATAACGGACGGCCGCTTTTCCGGGGCTACCCGTGGGCCCTGTATCGGACACGTTTCACCCGAAGCCGTTGCGGGAGGACCCATCGGGCTGGTGGAAGATGACGATCTTTTATCTATTGATATTCCCGCAAGAAAGCTCAATATCGTGGGGCATGCAGACCGGCGCATGAATTCGGCTGAGGTTCAATCCCTGCTGACCGAGCGCAAAAAGAAATGGAGGGCGCCGCCCATTTTGCATCCGCGCGGGATTCTCAGACGTTACGTTTGCCATGCGGTATCGGCCATTAAAGGCGCCTATCTGGAGTGAAGTTGGAATGATGACGCGCAACCCGCACGGATATTGTTGATTAGTTGATTGGCTAAGCCGCTGTAAATATGTATTTATTCCATAGTTGCAAAATAATTGAGCGATATCTTGCTCTATACGCTGTGCCTTTGCCTTATACCATTTTGCTTGCAACGCTTAACTCGTAACCCACAAAAGTTTTCTTGTGAAATCAAAATCATCAACCATACCGGCCCGTTTGGCTGAAGGCCCCTTAATCTTATCCATTGATATCGGGACCTCTGCCGTGAAAATTCTGTTTTTTGACAGCATAGGGCGGGCGATTGAAGGCAACCAATACCGCCGACAAGTTACGATACGAACTTCACGGAATGGGGCTTCGGAAGTGGCGCCGGATGAATTGCTGAACATTGTCTGGCAGGGCATCGACGCCATGCTTGTCAAAGCCGGTCCGTTGTTACCGAAGATTGCCGGAGTTGCCGTCTGTACCTTTGTCGGCAACATCATGGGCGTTGATCGAAAAGCAAGGCCGCTGACACCGGTTTTTACCTATGCCGACACTCGTGCTGAAAAAGAGGCGGCCCGGCTGCGTACCGAATTCGATGAGAGTGAGATCCACGACCGCACCGGCTGCCATATACACACCAGTTATCTGCCGGCTCGTTTTCGCTGGCTGGCAAAAAACCGTCCGGATGTATTCCATCAAGTCGACCGGTGGTTGTCTGTCGGCGAATATATGGAACGGGTGTTATTTGGCGAAGCCTCCGTCAGTTATTCGGTAGCTTCCTGGAGCGGTCTTTTCGATCGCCATCAGCTTATATGGGATGAGCCATTGCTGTGCAAACTGCCGCTTGAAATTTCACAGCTTTCACCCTTGGTGGATATCAACTCCCCGAAACAGGGGCTTAGACGCGAATTCGCTTCCCGCTGGCCGATTTTGAAGGACGTGCCGTGGCTGCCCGCAGTGGGGGATGGTGCGGCCGCCAATGTTGGAAGTGGCTGTGTGACATCCTCCCAGGTGGCGTTGACCATGGGTTCGACCACAGCCATCCGAGCAGTCGTCGAAAAGCCAATTGACCATGTACCGAACGGTTTGTGGTGTTACCGTATCGATGGTCGCAGGTCTTTGCCGGGTGGCGCCTTGAGTGAAGGCGGCAGTCTTTTTGCCTGGATGAAAAACACCTTCCAACTGTCAGATCCGCTGCAATTTGAGGCCGCCCTGAATTCACTTGCCGCGGATGGACATGGGCTGACGGTGCTGCCGTTTTTAACAGGTGAACGCAGTCCCGGCTGGCAGGGACATGCCAGGGCCACCATTCACGGCCTATCCCAGGTAAGCACACCGCTTGAAATTCTTCAGGCCGGTATGGAAGCGGTGGCCTGCCGGATTGCCTTGGTTTTTAAAAAACTGGTAAAGCTTTTGCCGAATGATCTTCAAATTGTGGCCGGCGGTGGCGCCCTTCACAATTCCCCTGCCTGGCTGCAAATCATCACGGATGTATTGGGTCGGGCATCTGTCGTAACCGGAATTCGGGAAGGATCGGCCCGGGGAGCGGCTTTACTCGCCTTTGAAATCCTGGGAATCATTAAGGATTTGAAAGACATTCCGTTTTTTATCGAGCGGACCTGTTATCCGGATGGAGCGCGGCATACAATTTACCGCCAAACTATTAAACGGCAACAAAGACTCTATGAAAAATTGATTGAAAATGATAGAGAAATATAGGTTGAACGGTTCAGGGTTCAACGTTCCGGGTTGATAAAGCATATACAGCTCATATCAGAGGGATTCTGTTTTAATCGTGGTTGGGAAGTCGAATTAATTGAAGTCCAATTAACGGAGGAAATTATGATCATCGTAGGAGAACTGATAAATGCCAGCAGAAAGAGTGTGGGAGCCGCCATTGAGAGTAATGATGCCGAGGCAGTTAAAAAACTGGCCCATGACCAGGCGGAGAACGGCGCCGATTACATCGATGTGAACGCCGGTGTATTTGTCGGCAAGGAAGCCGATTACCTCAAATGGCTGGTCGAAACCGTTCAGACGGCGACGGATAAACCCTGCAGTATTGACAGTCCGGATCCCCGGGCCATCGAAGCGGCTCTTGCAGTGCACAAAGGGACCCCTATGATCAATTCGATATCGCTTGAGAAAGAACGCTATGATGCGTTGCTCCGAATTGTGGCCGGAACGGATCTTAAAGTCGTGGCGTTGTGCATGAGTGATGCGGGGATGCCGGAAACCGCAGATGATCGCATGGCGATAGCCGACAAATTGATCAACGGGCTAGTGCAGAAAAATGTACCCGTTGAAAATATCTATGTGGATCCCCTGGTGCAGCCTGTTGCTACAAACAGCAATTATGGTACGCAGTTTTTAGATACCATTGAAAATATCATGACCACCTTCAAGGGTATTCATACCATGTGCGGATTGTCGAATATTTCTTTTGGATTGCCGGAAAGAAAATTTTTAAACCAGACTTTCATGGTTATGGCAATTGCCAGGGGACTGGACGGTGCCATTGTAAATCCCCTGGATCAAAAAATGATGGCCAATATCGTTGCCGCCGAGGCGCTTGCCGGCAAAGATGATTTTTGTATGAAATACCTGGAGGCCTATCGAGCCAAAAAATTTTAATATTTTGCGGCTTTGCTGTTCAACCTGGCCGCCGCCGGCAAAAAGCGGCCAGGTTAATCGTAGAATATGAAATCCGGAATTTCTTCACCTTTTTTTTCCGCATATTCGATGAGAACCCTTTTCATCTCGTCAAGTGTGTGCCTGTCAATAGCCGGCGCTTTATAGGTTTTAAGGAGTTGGCATTTTTTATCTCCGGCCCGTTCAAATAACTCTTTGCTTCCATTTTCAACATATTTTGTGTAGCTCGTCCTGCCGATAATGTCTTTGGAAGGGACAAAAAGCTCTTTTTTGAACCAATCAAGTGTAAGGTCAGATCCGAGTATGCCCGCGGCATTGAACTTGTTCTCTTTAATAAAGTCGACGGCAAGGGTTTCTTCTGTAACGGTTATACCGCTTATCAGCCTGTGAATCATGCCGCATGCTTCATTATCGTAAATCATTTTTTCCATTGAAACTGCGCCGCCGTGATCCAACATACCCACACCCCGGATCATGTTGATCCCCGCCAAAGCTCCCAGAAGCATTCCGAACCCTGATTCAGTAGCCGCCTGGGCGTCGAACATTTCAGAATCGCTTCTTCCGCAATTGGCGGCAGTGGGGATGTTGAAATATTTACCGATCTGGGCATTGTTGGCAACTGCCATCATCTTAGTTTCTATGGCCCCTTCAGCGTTGATTCCTTCCTGCATATCCAAAGCTGTGGCACCCCCGCCGTAAATGATGGGTGCGCCGACCTCAATACACTGGCTGAGAACGATACCACTCAGGCACTCGGCCGTGTGCTCAACCATGGTGCCGGCCAGGGTCACCGGCGTTGTTCCGCCGTTCAGGGGAATCGGGATGATCATCAGTGGGATGTTGTTCTTGGCGCAGTCGACCAGGTTCCCGGCTGAAGTCGGTGTCCACATCAGAGGTGCTGAAGGGTTGGCAGCCATAAAGACTCGCGGCCTTTTTCTTACTTCTTCTTTCCCTCCCGCCAGTACGGACAAGAGTTCTATTTCGGCCAGAAGCCCGTCTATTGAAAATGCTCCGCCAAAGACAGGTTTGTGCGAATAGATAAGGGTATGATAAAAACGGATAACATCACAGAGATTGATGGGCACATCATTGGGGACAACACAGGCAGTCATACAGGAGATATGTTCTAAGTTGTCTACAAGCTTTATAATGTCGACCATGTCTTTTGTTTTTGCGCTCCTGATTTTTTTCGTTTCAGAGTCAAGGAGATATACGGGGGCGGAATCAAGCACAAAATTAACCGTATCTCCCTCAAGTTTTACAGTTTCATCGCCTTCAAAATTGTAAAATTCCAGTGAAGACGGCACTGTTTTCAGGCATTTTTCAACGAGGTCCAGCGGCATTGTGGCAACCTGGGTGGAAAAATCTACTGATGCGCCATGATCGCTGAGGATTTGGAGGCCTTCCTCATGTTTTATCTTCACACCTGTGGTCGCCAGCAAATCGTATGCACCGGAAATGATTCGCTCCACATCTTCATTTCTCAACAAGCTCAATTTCGGTCTAAAATTCATCACGTGTAATCTCCATGCAGAATATTTTTTTTGTGCCGATCTCCAGATGGCTATTTCAGATACTTTAGCGCACAACAAATTTTACCATACCCATTCCCTTCAATGCGGTATGTGCCTTGCTTCGTCGTTTCTGCTGAATTTACAATGAAAAACCCAACCGGATCCCCAAACTCTTACCAGGAGCTGGGACCGAAGGTGCTCAGAAGGCCGCCGTCTACGTACAGGATGTGACCGGTGACAAAATCAGAAGCTGCGGATGCCAGATATACAGCGGCATTGCCCAAATCTTCCGGGCTTCCCCATCTTGCCTGGGGCGTTTTCCACTTCAACCATTTGTTGAATGATTCATCTTCCCACAGCGGTCGGGTCAAGTCGGTCTGAATAAAGCCCGGCCCAATGGCATTGACATTGATTTGATATTTTGCCCAGTCCACGGCCAACGCCTTGGTCAGTTGTCGGATGGCGCCTTTGGAGGCTGCATAAGGGGCATTGTCCTCTCGAATGGTTTCAGACATCAGCGAGGCAAGATTGACGATCTTACCCTTACGTCCGTTTTTAATACGTTCCCTGGCAAAAGCGCGGCAGAGTGTAAATGCGGCGGTTACGTTTAAATTGAGGACAAAAT
>JAJRVC010000417.1 GCA_024277475.1 Deltaproteobacteria bacterium | reverse complement strand
GGGTACTTCAATCCTGTTCAACTCAGCAAATCCGTTTTCTCTAGAACCGTCGTAGCATTGACCCTCTCCGAGTTCCAAATTCAGCTTTCCGCATTCCCTCCGGGGCGTAGGC
The DNA here is from genome assembly GCA_024277475.1 of Deltaproteobacteria bacterium. The sequence goes on along the minus strand of JAJRVC010000417.1, from coordinate 3,151 downwards.
CCAGGCCCTTCCGGGCCGGCGGCCACTTTCCCACTTCCCTCCGGGGCGTAGGCCCCTATGGCCCCTACGGGCCGGAGGCCGCATTCCGCATTCCGCATTCCGCATTCTACTACCCCGTCCCCGCCTAAATATTGATCAATGGAAATGGCCGCGCGCCGGCCGGCGGCGATGGCTTCAATCACCGTCGCCGGGCCGTTGGCGGCATCGCCTCCGGCAAAGACGCCCTTCGTCGCTGTTTTTTGGGTCTCTTTGTCAATTGCAATCAGACCGCTTTCCACCGACAACGATCCTTCATCCTCCAGAAAACAAAAATCTTTACAAAAAGCCGTCTCGCTGGCCTGGCCGATGGCTAAAATGACCTGATCCGCCTCGATCGTTTTTTTGGTTTCGTCAAAAAAAGGACAGAAATTACCCTGATCATCAAAAACCGTTGTACAACGAACAAGCTCCAGCCCTGAAACTTTCCCGTCATTTCCCATGATCCTATCCGGTCCCCAGGAAACCAGCAACTCCACTCCCTCTTCCCGAGCCTGTTCAATCTCCCAGGGATTGGCCGGCATTTCTTCCAGGCTTTCAAGGCATGCCAGGCTTACCTTTTTGGCACCAAGCCGCATTGCAGTCAGAGCTACATCCACCGCCACATTGCCGCCCCCGATGACGACAACGTTGTCTTTAACGGAGACATCCACGCCTTCGGCAACTGCAGCCAAAAATTCCACCCCCCAGCAAACATCTTCAAGATCGGATCCAGGAAGATCTATCCTGCGGCTCAACTGGGCGCCCACCGCGACGAAAACCGCTTCGAAGCCGTCATTTTTTAGCTGCTCGATTTCATAATCGACACCCAGCTTCTGATTGGCTTTAACTTCGATCCCGCCGCTCAAGACCAGATCGATCTCTTTGTCGAGTACATCTTCCGGTAACCTGTAAAAGGGAATACCATAGCGCATCATCCCGCCGGTTTTTGGTCTGGCTTCAAAAATCGTTACCTGGTGACCTTTTTTTCTGAGATAGAAGGCAGCCGTCAATCCAGCCGGACCGGCACCGATCACCGCCACCTTGTGCCCGCTGTCTTCAGCCGTATCCGACATCCAGGCGGACAGATCTCCGGCACTGTCGGCCGCATATCGCTTGGCCGCACAAATGGAAACAGATGCGTTTATCTCACCTCTTTTGCAGGCGGTTTCACAGGGATGGGTGCAAACCCGGCCCAGTATTCCAGGGAAAGGCGCCTTTTCGATGATCAGTTTGCAAGCTTCATCCACTTTGTCATGGGAAATGAGTCGTAAATATCCCGGGATATCAATTCCTGCCGGGCAGGCCTGAACACACAAGGGTTGTTTGGGCAGCAGATCCCGCGGACCCACAGCACGAAGTGTTCTGGTGATATCTAATATTTTGATCCCATTGGGACAGGCATCCTCGCAGCGGCCGCACGCTGCACAAAACCAGGGCATGGGGGATGCAGCTATCTCGTCAATTAAATCCAGCTCAACGTGGCGAATCAAGCGCCGAATATTAAACTCGTTGACACCGGTAATCGGACAGGCGGAACTGCAGCGACCGCACTGTTCGCAGTACCTGAACATTTCAATGTCGTTGAATCTTGCAGCGAATTGCAAATTTTCGCCCATATTCATTGCCTCACAATAAAGGTGGTAAAAATATCAAATCTAAAATTGACAATCTCGTAAAAAGTCAAAATTCTAAAATTCCGATCTTTTAACCTATTAAAATTATTGACTTCAAAATTTGAAAATTGGCTATCTTCTTATCTTACTCTAAACCTAAATCTTTAACCATCGTGCGCATCGTATTCGCAAACTTGGGTCCATCCGCCGCCGAGCACCACACATTCCAGAGTTTTTCAGGATCATGGCCGGCTTTGACCAGTTTTCTCTTGGCCCGGTTCAATCGTTTTTCGGCGGCATAATTACCGGTAATATAGTGACAGGTGGGAAATTCACAGCCGGCCACCAATACCCCGGCAGCCCCCAATTCAAGGGGACGCTGCATCATTTTCAGGGAAACCCGTGCTGAGCACATCACACGGATCAACCGTGCATTGGCGGGATACTGCAGCCGGCTCACACCGGCCATGTCCACCCCGCCCAGTGCGCACCAGGGACAAACAAATGCGATGATTTTCTTCCCGGTATCTTGTTCCAGCGCTGCCTCCACCTGGGCAAAGACCTGGTCATCGGAATAATGCACAATGCTGATGCACTCTTTGGGGCAATCGGCGGCACACAGCCCACAGCCCTTGCACAGGGCTTTGACGACTTCCGGATTTTTTTCTTCATCCCCCGTGATGGCGCTGTAAGGACAACGCTTGGAGCACAGGCCGCACTGGTTGCAATCCGTCAGATCGATATCGGCCACGATGCCTTCGGCTTCAATGTAGCCCTTTTTCATGGGGATAGACACCCTCATGGCCGCCCCGATACCTTCTTCGCAGCTTTCCTTGAAGGCCATGGGCGCCTTGGCACAACCGGCCAGGGTGACGCCGTCGGTAGCAAATTCCAGCGGACCCAGCTTGACATGAGATTCCTGAAAAAATCCGTCCGGATTGGTCGATACCTTTAGATGCCCCTTAATCTGCTCAACGCTGTCATTACCTTTAAAAGCCGTTGTCAACACCAGAAGATCGGTGGAAATTCTAAATTCTCTGCCCATCAGAAAATCATAAACGTTGACCACCAAATCTCCGTTTTCTTTAATCACTTCCGGATAGCGATCATCAGGAAATCTCCAAAATTTAACGCCTATATGTTTGGCGGCCTTCTGGGCGGCCCCCTCTTCCTTAATTAAGCTCATATCCCGATATAAGATATGGACGTTGACGTCTTTACACAGATGTTTCAGGGCTACGGCATTTTTAACCGATGTGTGGCAGCCGATGTTGCAGCATCCCCGGGACTCGTTTTTTGAGTTTACACAGCTGATCATCACCACATTTTTCAGGTCGCCGACCTTTCTATTTTTAAGCATACTGTCCAACTGAAGCTGGGTGATGCCCCTGGGGTCGCTGCCGTATTGAAATTGTCCCTCCGGTTCGAGTTCCTTCATTCCCGTGGTTACGATGACGGTGGAAATATCAAGGTTTTTGGTGGTCCCCTCGCAGTTGGCCTTCAATGAGACTTTATAATTT